>JAOUKH010000025.1 GCA_029882685.1 Cyclobacteriaceae bacterium | reverse complement strand
CAGTTTAAATTTTTCTGGGAGTTTGAGAAAAAAATGGTTGGGCGGTTTTCAAGAAAGGCTAAAAATAAAGAAGACACTTAATTGTAAGTGCCTTCTTTGAGAATGCTTTTACCTAAAATCGGTATTTTATATTTCTTTATAGGTTATACTTGTTGAGTAAATATAATCTGCAGACCCTGGTCTGCTAATTGTAAAAGTAGATTTAATCAAATCATTATTCGCATCATATTCATTGTTAACAGACATGTTACTTTCTTCTACTGCATTTACAGTAATATTGGCATTGACTAGGTTATTTGGACTAAAATTAGTTGTAAAATCATTGGATACTAAAAATGGCCAGACCCCTGCTTTATATAAAGGATTGACTTTGTCATCAAAAGTGTAGGCTATTGTACTACTCAAAGTGCCACCATCACTATTAATTTCAACATAATTCTCACCAGAAATCGGATTTTTTGATTCCGTATTTGCATATTCAAATAGTGTAAAATCACTCCACGAATCAGGAATATCTTGTTCATAATAGTAAACCTCATCCTCTCTTGTAACCTGATTGGAGAGGTTATAGGTATAAGTATATTTATTATATAACCCTATAATTCCATCCCCGTTGTTATCATCATAGTCTAAAATTTCCAATAGATTTCCATTGGCATCATAGCTATATTCACTTCTAAAGCCTTCACCTGACGCTTCTGTTAACAAACCATTTGAGAAGGTTAGTACTATGTTTACAGAATCCAAAGGGCCAACAAAATCTAGTGATTCTAATAATCCATCTGCATTGTAATTAAAAGTTGTAGTGCCAGTAACGTTATCCAGCGTAAACTCAAAAGTTGAAATGACCTTCATCGGTTCAGGCACAGGATCTTCGTCTTTCTTACAACCAACAACTAACAATAGAGAAGTCAAAATAGAAAGTGATAGAAGTTTTAATATGTTATTTATCATTATATTATATTTTTAAAGTGAATAGGAAAAATAACTATTATTAATAGGAGAAAAAACATCCAATTCTAACATTCTATCACACATGTACTATTTATAAAAAACAGGTAAACTATTATTTACTAATGTTACGCAAAATTGATTTGCAGTTGTATTCTTTCTGACTGTTTTCTTGGTTCTTGAAAAGTAGCATTAAGGCTTTTATACACAAGGTGACAGGGAAATGCGTAATATCAGTTAACGCCTATCGTATTTAAAATTGACTTACCAAATAACCATATTTGTGGACAATAGAATTGAGAAAAGAATATTTAGCCGATTCTATAAAAAACCAAAAATTAATTTTTCAATTTAATTATCTCTAATTCGTCTTGTAGATTTTTGATCTGACCAAGATATTCTTGCTCTTTTCTTGCCATTTCTTCTTGGGTGGCAGACAGTTCCTCCATGTTTTGACGCATTTCTTCTTCTTGGCTTTTCATTTCTTCGGCTTGCTGTTGTGTATCTTCAAGAAGTAACTTTGTTCGTTCATTAATACGATTAACATTAATGAACGAAGCTAAAGTCTCTCCAAGATGTTCTAAAAAAGTAATTTGATAAGGTTGAAAATGATTAAATGATGCAAATTCAAAAACTCCTTCAACTTCTTCATTTACTATAAGGGGAACAATAAGAACTTCGCTTGGAGTACTTTCTCCTAATCCTGATGTAATGGTAGAATACCCTTGAGGAACATCTTTTAAGTAGATGGTGGATTTCTCCAAATAAGCTTGACCTATTAGTCCTTGTCCAGGTATTATTTCCTTTTCAACAAACTTTTTTCGACTATATGCATAGCACGAATGAAGTTTTAAAATTTTATTTTCTCCATATTCATCTCTTTCTACTAAGAACAAACCACATTGATTTGCTTCAAGGTATTCCGTTATGTATGAAGTGATTTTGTCATATAGCTTTTGACTATCATTATCTGAACGTAATATTGTGCTTACTTCCGCTATACCTTGTGTTGCCCAATTATTTTCAGCTTCTTTTTCTTGTTTCGCAGCTAATTCTTTCAATTTATCATTTAACTCACTTTCAGATGCTTTCAATTTATCATTTTGGTCATTGGCTTGTTGAATGACTTCATCCGTCTTAATTTCAGATTTAATATTCAAGGAGAGAAGAGTAAATATACTGCCAAACCCAGCTACAATTCCAGCGAGCAAAGCAACGTAACCCAGCCAACCATCTCTCATTAGGGTGTCATCAATTGTGGTGATAAAAAGTTGATTAATTTGTTTGAAAAAGAAAATAGTTAAAACACCATATGCAGTGAATAGCATCAACCATACTTTTTCCTTTCTTAGGTCAAAAATAATAACAGGTGCAAATGAAAAGCTATAGGAAACAATTATAAAAGAAACAATTGGTGTTTTCATATCATCCATTAACATTGCACCATAAACTATGGAAAGAGTAGTAGGTAAAATAGAGATAATACCTCTTCCAATAATATGCATGCCAAAACCATTTAAAATTATAGCGATGGCTAAAATTGCAACTGCAGATATTGGTAGAAAGGCAAGAGATGGATAATAAAGAAAAGATATACCTATAAATGGTGTAGCTATTCCAAAAATAATCATAAGAGATATGCTATTGGCAGCTCGAATTTTCTTTTTCAAATATGGGGTTTGATTATTTACCCCAGTATTTATTATTTTGTTTATTAGACCCATATCTTTATAAGATATATATTATATCTATTATTTTCAATAAGTAGGATTAATATTTTCATCACGCATTAAAGTAATAGATATCTAAATTCCTTGAAAAAGTGTAAATGACTCCAAGTAGTTGGGAACTATCACATTGTTCCAATCTAATTCTTGCTGGATAGTACTGGAAAATTGTTTAGCAGTTTCTTCTTCACCATGTACAACAAATGTTTTTTTTGGAGCCTCCTCAAAAGTTCCTAGCCAATCTATCAATTCTGATTTATCAGCATGTGCGGAGAGTCCCGTAATTTCTCTCACATTGCATTTTATTGGCACGTGTATTCCAAATATTTTTACTGATTCTTCACCATCCAAAATGCGTCTGCCTCTGGTGGCTTCTGCCTGATATCCAACAAACAAAATGGTATCGTTTTTATTTGCCAATCGGTAATATAAATGGTGTAATATACGCCCTCCTGTACACATTCCACTTGCTGAGATAATAATGGCATTTTTCTTAATGTGGTTTAAGCTATTAGAGGCTTCTTGATCTCGATAGAATTGTAATTCCGGAAAATTACAGAACGAATAATCTCCTGAGCCGTTTTTACCAATTTTGTGATAGCGATAGTTTTGTTTATATACTTCAGTAACATTTATGGCCATAGGACTATCAACATACACTGGCACACTCGGTATTTTCTTGGTTTTAATTAGTTGATGTAGATAATACATGAGTAGTTGCGTACGACCTACTGCAAAGGAAGGAATAAGGACACACCCTTCTTTTGCTAAAGCTTCATTTATTTCTTTAGCTAAGATTTCCTCAGTATTAATTGGTTGGTTTTCTCGATTTCCATAGGTGGATTCCACTAATATTATATCGGCTGATTTCACTGGTTCAGGAGGGAATAAAAGTGGATGCTCTTTTCTTCCTAAATCGCCAGAAAACACGATCTTTTTATTTTGTTGGCTGCCATGCAGTATTACCTCTACAATAGCAGAACCTAATATGTGAGCAGCATTGTGAAATTGAATGGATATGGAATCTGTAATAGCTACATTACTTTCATAATGAAAAGTCTGCAATTGTAGAAGAGCTCTTTTGGCATCTTTCACTCCATATAAAGGTTGTGGAGAATTATGTTTTGAATATCCTTTTTGTTTAGCCCATTCGGCTTCTTCTTCCTGTAACTTGGCAGAATCTATTAACATGATTTCCATCAAATTAGCTGTGGCTTCAGTACAGTATATTACTCCATTAAATCCTTCTTTCACCAATTTAGGTAAATAGCCAGTATGATCGATATGAGCATGAGTGATAATGATAGCATCAATTCCTGTAGGATCAATGGGAAAATCTTCCCAATTCATTAATCGTAAATTTTTCAGCCCTTGAAAAAGACCACAATCTATCATTAATCGATAGTCATCAATTTCTAGCAAATATTTCGAGCCAGTTACTGTTTTTGCCCCACCTAAAAATTTTATGCGTACGTTCACCGCTTTTTATTTTCTGTTAAATAAATATAGCTAGTAAACTTGTTATCTACTACTTGTTTTTAAGTTCTAATTGTAACATCCACTGTTTGCGCCATACCCCTCCTCCATAGCCTACCATTTCACCATTAGCACCAATTACCCGGTGGCAAGGAATAATGATAGCTATACGATTATCACCATTAGCTTTCGCAATAGCTCGTATGGCTTTAGGATTGCCGTAAGCATCGGCTTGTTGCTTGTATGATCGAGTTGCTCCATAAGGTATTTCTGACAAAATACTCCATACCTTTTTCTGAAAATCACTCCCTAGAGTTACCAATGGAATGGTAAACTCCTTTAACTCACCATTAAAATATGCTTTTAATTGCTTTTCTAATTCATCGAACAAAGGATGTATTCCAGGCACAAACTCAGCTTTTAAGTATTTTTTTAATCGTACAATTTGTGTTTCCAACATTCTACGATCTGTAAATTCTAACAGGCAAACTCCTTCATCAGTAGCACCAGCAATCATAGGGCCTAATGGGGTTACTATTCGAGTAATGGTAATAATGCTATTAAGCGTGCTGTCACTTGGAGAAAATCCTGTCAAATTTTTAAAAGAATCGGCAAAGCCGCTCAACGAATTAAACCCATGATCGAAAGCGGAGTTGGTTACTTTCTCTCCATGTTTAATTTGTCCAAAAGCATTGTTAATTCGTAGTGCCCTTAGGTATGCCTGAAATGTCATGTTGTGGTGCTTTTTGAACCACCTTCTAATTCTTGCAGGATCTATGCCACGCTCAATTAAATCATAATCCTTTAGTCTCAATTGTGGGTTGGCAGTTATTTCGTCTAATAACGTTTTTATCCATTCGGGAGTTTCTCCTTTATTTTCTAGTGGTGTGCAGATTTTACAAGGTCGATAACCATACGCTAATGCATCTTTTGGAGAAGAAAAGTATTCAACATTTTCTTTTTTTGGTTTTCGTGCAGTACAGGTTGGTCTACAAAATATTCCTGTTGTTTTAATAGCTGCATAAAAAATGCCTTCAAAGTGATCATCTTTTTTTACTAAGGCATTGTACATCGTGGTTTCATCGGGAAGTAGAGAAAGCTGCATTTTAGTTTTTTTAGTAAAATTAAGATATACACAAACTACTCAACAACCGAAAAATGAACAACTATTTTTTATGAGTGTCGATCAAAATTTTCAGACAAGAAGAAAGGGTGTGGTTAACTCTGTGTTACAAGATCACAATTAACAAATTTTCAAGTTGAAGTGATATTTATTATAACATTCCACTAAAACATATTTCTTTATTTTTTAGATTTACATAGAGTCGCTAAATAAAAATGAATTTCATTTTAAAATGAAATGTTTTATTAAAGACAGTATCCACTTCAACACCTACAGATTATGAAGACTTATAGATTTCTAATTTTATACCCAATATTGCTTCTAGGGTTATTTATTTCAGCTCAGGTAAGTTCTCAATCAACAGACCCGAAAGAAAAGTCATATCAACAAGGACTTGAAGAGTTTAATGAAAAAAAATACAAGGATGCTATTATTTCATTTACCCAAGCTATAAATGGAGGTTTAAAGAATAAAAATGTTTTTGTAAAACGAGGGATAAGCTATTATCAAACTAAACAGTACGAAAATGCCAAATCAGATTTAAATGCTGCTGTTAAGGGAAGAATAAATACGACTGAACTATTTGAATATAGAGGAAGGGTAAAATATGAGCTAAAAGATTACAAAGGAGCTTCCGAAGACTTTTTAAAAGCAGTTTCTATGGGTATGACGGATGGGAAGAGTTTCTATATAATGGCAAATACACAATATAGATTAAAAGATTATGAGACGGCCATAAAAAGTTATGACAAAGCGGAGTCACAAGGACAAAAAGATGAAGTTTTTTATAACAACAGAGGGAAAGCAAAATTTTTTGGCATGGATCATCGTGGGGCATTAGACGATTATAATACAGCACTTTCTATAAAAGCTGATTACCCTAAAGCACTAGAAAATAGGGCAAGTGCTAATTATGTTCTCGGAAACTGGGAACCAGCCATAGCTGATTATAATAATGTGATTAAAGGTGGTAATACTGACAAGTCAATTTTTCAGTCATTGGGTTCTTGTTACTACAATCTTGAGCAATATAAAGAAGCAATTCCACACCTTGTTAAAGCTACAAAAATGGGACTGAATGATAACAACACACTTACCATGCTTGGGATATCTCATGTGAAGGTGGCTGATTATATATCAGCAGTTTCAGTATTAGATAGAACGATACAGGGAGGTGCACAATCTAAAGAATTGTATGTAAATCAAGGTATAGCTAAATATCATTCTAAAAAATATAAAGGTGCGGATGAGGCTTTGAATAAAGCATTTGAGTTTGGGGCTAAAGATCCACAACTGTATTTAATGCGCGGAATTTCTAGAAGTGAGTTGAAAAATGATGAAGGAGCAATGGCCGATTTGGAAAAAGCTTTTGCTGATGGAGTGAAAGATGCTAAAGCAAGTTTCATATTAGGAAATTTAAAATTTAAGAAAGAAGATTATCTTTCATCCATAGTAAATTACAATAAGGCGGAACAATTGGGATATACCGAAGCAGTGCTTTATAATAACCGAGGAAAGGCAAAATTATTATCTAATGAAAACACCAATGCCATAAAGGATTTTGACAAGGCACTAACTATTGATGCGGGTTATACCAAGGCATTAGAGAATAGAGTAGAAGCCAAAATCAATGCCGAGGACTGGGCAGGAGCAACTGTTGATTTAAAACAAATAATTGATGGAGGAAATGGTAATTCTAAGACATTAGGAAAACTTGGCACAGTATATTATAAACAAAATGATTTTACTAATGCGAGTGCTACACTTAACAAAGCCTTGCAACAAGGTCTGAAAACAAAGGAGTTGTATAAAGTATTGGGGATGAGCTATGTAAAACTTGGGGATAAAAAATCAGCCATACCACATTTAACCAATGCAGTTACCAATGGAGAAGACTCTCAAGAAGTTTATAGTGCTTTAGGCTCAGCTCGATATGAAGCCAAAGATTATAGAGGAGCAGTTTCAGTTCTAGATAAGGCTATAGAAAAAGGCGATAACAGTGTTGAAATTTATCTGCAAAGAGGAAATGCGAAATATATACTTAAAGATGAATCGGGAGCTAAACCTGATTTAGAAAAAGCAGTTAGTATGGGTGCAGATGATTTCGGTACTTTCTATGCTTTAGGTAATATGGCTTATAAAGCTACTGATAATGAAAATGCTGTTGCATATTATGATAAAGCCATTGCCAAGGGAACAGAAGACGCTGTAATTTATAATAACCGAGGAAAGGCAAAGTTAGCACTTAAACAATATGCAGCTTCAATTAAAGATTTCGATAAAGCGTTAACATTAAAACCTGATTATGATAAATCGCTAGAGGGTAGAGGCAAAGCAAAATTTGAAATGAATGATTATGCTGGTGCTATAGTTGACTTGGAGAAAAATGCATCTCCAACAGCAGCTAATAAAGATGTAGCAGGTATGATTGGTATTGCTAAATATAAAACGAATGATGTTGAGGGAGCAAAACCATATATCGAAAATGCTATAAAAAAAGGAGCTAAAGACCCTGACTTGTTTTTGTATTCTGGAGACATCAAGTTCAAAAGTAAAGATTACAAAACGGCAGAATTACATATTTCTAAAGCAATTGAAGGAGGAAAAGAGGATGGCGATTTATATGAAAAACTTGGAGTTTCAAAATTTGAAAATGGAAAAACAGAAGAAGCTATTGAAGATTTGACCAAAGCAGAAGACAAGGGGGTTAAATCAATGCAACTCTATTCTTATCGTGGAAAAGCGTACTCAGGACAGAAAGATTGGCAAAGCACAAATAAAGATTTAAGTAAAGCTGCTCAAATGGGTAGTGAAGAGAAAGAAGTACATTCTAATATGGGTGATGCACGTTTTCGATTAGATGATTATGCTGGTGCTATTTCAGCTTACGATAAGGCCATTTCTCTTGGAGTAAGTGACGAAACTACTTTTAATAATAGAGGTAAAGCAAAATTTAATAATGGACAAATTCAGGCCTCTATTGATGATTATGATAAAGCTTTAAGCATTAAACCGAATTATGATAAGGCCATTGAAAATAGAGGAATTGCTAAATATGAGTTGAAAGATTACCCTGGAGCAATTGCAGATTTGGTAGTACTTAAAGAATCAAGGAAAGTTACTAGTCAGACTTTACTCTTTCTTGGCGTTTCCCAATATCAAACACAAGATTACGCTTCAACTATAGAAAATATTTCATTAGCTATGAGCAAAGGAAGTAAAGATAAGTTGGCTTATTATGCAAGAGGAAATGCTTTGTTCTTTACAGGTGACTACGAAAAGGCACTGCCCGATTTGAAAAAAGCCATAGAACTTGGTGAAACCGATCAGCAAACTTGGTTAAGTAGTGGAACATCAAAATACAAACTTGGAGATTATGAAAGTTGTATCTATGATTTAGATCGAGCAGTTGAAGTAGGGGAAAATAGTGCTGAAGTTTATCACAATCGTGGGCATGCTAAATATGAGGCTAAAGATTATGCTGGAGCCATGACGGATATGGATAAAGCAATAAGCATTGATCCGAAATATGGATCGGCTTATTATTTTAGAGGTAATGCTAAGTTTCGAGAGAAAAATTATACTGGAGCAATTGCTGATTATGATAATGCTATAGACAATGGTGAGCTCACTTATTTATCATTTAACAATAGAGGTAAAGCTAAACAAACTATTGAGCAATATGAGGAAGCAATTGTGGACTTTAATGAAGCTATAAAATTAAAAGATGATTATAGTAAGGCGTATGAAAATAGAGGAGAAACTTATTATATACTAGAAAAATACGCAGAAGCAGTTAAGGATTTTTCTTCCTATGAAAAACTGGAGGAAAAACCTGATGTAGCACTTCTTTACAAAAGGGCAGAGGCTCATTATATTTTAAAGCAATTCCCATTAGCAGTTAGTTATTATGATAAATCAATTGAAGGAGGAATAGCTACCAAGGATGCATACTATCATCGTGGATTAGTACTCATAGAAACTGAAGATTATTCAGATGCAGTAAAGGACTTTGGTGAAGCACTTAAAAAAGAACCATCAGCAGAGATTTACATGAGTCGAGCTCGAGCTAATATTTATATTGAAGACTATAGATCTGCTACAGATGATTTAAACGAAGCTATAAAATTAGATGATCAAAATACAGACGCTTATTATAATAGAGCATTAATAAGAGAAGGAAATGAAGATTACGAAGGTGCTATTTTGGATTATAATAAAGTGGTTCACCTTAACCCTAAAGATGGTAATGCCTACTATAGCCGTGGCAATGTAAAAGCATCAAATGGTGATATAGGGGCAGCACTTTTTGACATCGAAAAAGCAATAGAGTTAGAGCCAGAAAATGCTACTTATTACAAAGTTTTAGGTAATATGCATAGGCGACTGGGTGATAGTGAAGAAGCATGTGAAAGTTGGAAAAAGGCATTAGAGTTGGGAGATGGAAAAACTGCTTATTACATCAAACAGTATTGTAAATAATCATTTAATAGATACGTTTTAACAAAACAAGCTTGATAAGTTAAGTCAAAAATCTCTAATTTTGATTTAGACCTATCCGTGATAATTGTCAGGGTGGAATGACTGTTTTTATTATTTTTGATTTGTGAACGTGGCTAAAGAATTAAAACCGAAACATACTACTATAATGACAATAGATTTACGAAGTGATACAGTAACTAAACCTACTCAAGATATGATGGAAGCCATGATGGCAGCACAAGTAGGGGATGATGTATTTGGTGAAGACCCAACAATTAAAGCATTAGAGCAAAAAACAGCCGCTATTTTTGGTATGGATGGTGGTCTTTTTTGTCCATCAGGTACAATGACTAACCAAATTGCTATCAAAATACTAACCCAACCATATGATGAGGTGATTTGTTATAGCGGAGCACATATTTATAAATATGAAGGTGGAGGAGTTATGGGCAATAGTGGTGTATCTGTCCGATTATTGGATGGAGACAGAGGAGTTATTACTTCTGATGAGATTTCTCAAAACATCAATCCTGATGACGCACATTTACCAAAGACATCAGTAGTTAGTTTAGAGAATACAGTAAATAAAGGAGGAGGTTGTTTTTATCATTTAGGTCAAATAAAAAAAATATCTGACTTGTGTATTAATAATAATATTAAACTTCATCTAGATGGTGCCAGAGTGTTTAATGCTATAGTTGAGACAGATGAAGATCCAAAGGAGTTCGGTAAGTATTTTGACACTATATCAGTATGCTTATCTAAAGGATTAGGAGCTCCAGTAGGTTCGGTATTGCTTTATAAAGAACAATATGCCAAACAGGCTCATCGTATGAGAAAAGTATTTGGCGGAGGCATGAGACAAGCAGGTTATTTGGCAGCAGCGGGAATTTATGCGTTGGATCACCATGTCGACCGGCTTAAGGAAGATCATAAAAGAGCAAAACAGTTAGAGGAAGTGCTAATTAGTTTACCTTATGTTGAAAAAGTGATTCCAGTACAAACTAATATTCTAATATTCGAATTAGCTGGAAATTTAACAGCTAAGGAGTGTATTGATAAACTTGAAGAAAAAGGAGTGAAATCCGTAGCTTTTGGTTATAAAGAAGTCCGTTTTGTTACGCATCTTGATTTTAATGATGCTATGTTGGAGCAAACGATTAATGTTCTTAAAGAGATTAATCTTTGATCATCACTTTTTGTTAAAAAAATTAACTTTAATTATATTGACAAAAGGTGGGTGTATTTTTTATTATCGGAATAGTTCAGGCATTTTTTATTGAGTTTATTTTACTAAATAAAAAGAATAAATCGTTGCCAGATAAAATTTTGGCAACTTGGATGTTCTTCATTGGGTTACATCTATTTTTTTATTATTTATACTATATCGGTTATCACTTTCAATTCCCTTATATTATGGGTGTTTCGGTGCCATTGCCTTTAATTCACGGTCCATTCCTATTACTTTATACAGTTTCATTAATTCAACCCGAAAAAAAATTTTCACAATTTAATTATTTACATTTCATTCCTTTTATAAGTTTTCTGATAGCCCTTTCTCCTAAGTTTTTTATATCGACAGAGGAGCTTTTACAATTTTTGCAGGAAGTAGAAATTAATACACCATTCTATATTCAATTTTTTGCAATGTTGGGTAACCTTTCTGGATTTGTATATGTCCCCTGGTGCTTAATTGTTCTGCATCGGCATCAAAAATGTATTCGAAATAATTTTTCTTATATGGAAGAAATCAACCTTATCTGGTTACGAAATGTAATCTTGGGAATGGCGATGATTTGGGTTTCCATTTTAGTGGCAGGAGCAATTAAATTGAATTGGTCACAAAGCGATTTCGATCCAAGTACACTCATATTTATTATGGTTACCGTTTTTATATTTATTATAGGTTATTATGGATCACGTCAGGGAGTGATTTTCACAGATAATAGAAATAGTCAAGAAAAGGAAGTGTCAGATAAAAAAAAATATGAGAAATCAAGCCTAAAGGAAGAACAATCAGAGAAATATCTTAATGATTTGATGATTTATATGAAGGATGAAATGCCTTATCTTGAGAGTAAGATTACACTTCGCGATTTAGCATCGACATTGGGTTATTCACATAATTACCTATCTCAGATTATCAACGAGAAGCTAAATCAAAATTTTTATGAATTCATTAATCAATATCGGGTTGAAGAGTTTAAAAAGCGTGTAAACGAAGATAAATTCAAAAAATTAACATTGCTTGGTCATGCCTATGAAAGTGGGTTTAGCTCTAAGTCGGCTTTCAATGAAGTGTTTAAAAAAATCGCAGGAATAACACCTTCACAATATTATAAAGAAATGACAAAGGCTAAAGAGAGTACATGAAAATACAATAATGACTCCATTTTATAAAAACATGAAATACGTCCAGACTTTCATTTTCGGACTTATTTAACGTCCAGACTTTCACCTCTGGGCGCATTGATGCGTTTTTGATAATACATTTGAATCAAAAAACGCATAAAATGAAAACTAGAATTTTATTAACATTATTAATAGCAGGTACTTTGCAAAGCGTATTGCATGCACAAGAGCTTACACAAACTATTCGGGGGAGGATAGTTGATGACGTAAGTGAATTTCCATTATTAGGAGCTACTATTTTTATTGCCGAAACTGATCCAATTTTGGGGTCAAGCACTGATTATAATGGAGAGTTCAAAATTGAAAAAGTGCCTATTGGTAGACATGCATTAAAGGTTTCATATATTGGTTATGAATCCATTCAATTGTCTGATGTATTGGTATCAACAGGAAAATCAGTCTATTTGGAAATAAAACTTAAAGAATCAGCTTTTGCTATAACAGAAGTTGAAATAAAGGGTTCAAGGCCAAAAGATATTCCACTAAATGAGATGTCGGGTGTTAGTGCCAGATCTTTTTCAGTGGAAGAATCGCAACGTTATGCTGGTGGGTTAGATGATCCTGGCAGAATGGTAACAGCTTTTGCTGGTGTTACCAGTGCATCGTTGGGTCAAAATGCCATTGTAATACGAGGAAATGCTCCCAAAGGGGTGCAATGGCGTATGGAGGGAATAGAAATTCCCAACCCAAGTCACTTTGCAGGAGCTACTGTAACGGGTGGTGGTTTTGTGACGCTACTTAGTAATAATGTTTTGGCCAATTCCGATTTTCTTACTGGAGCATTTCCATCTGAATACGGTAATGCCTTGTCTGGAGTGTTTGACATGAACTTAAGATCGGGTAATAATGAAGAAGCAGAACACACTTTTCAAGTAGGATTACTAGGTATAGATGTAGCCTCTGAAGGACCAATTTCTAAACAAAATAAATCATCTTACTTATTTAATTATAGATATTCCACACTTGGATTAATAGAACCCATTTTACCCGATGAAAGTAATACCATTAGGTATCAGGATTTATCGTTTAAACTAAATTTTCCTACCACAAAAGCAGGAGAATATTCTTTATGGGGTGTAGGGGGCAATGATTATGGTAGGAAAAACAGGGAAGTAGTAATTAACCCCTCGGATTGGGAAATACTTGACGATTTACAGGATTATGATTATGGATTTAATGTAGGTGCTGCAGGGATTAAACACAAAATCAATTTTGGAAAAAACACTATGTGGCAAACAAGTGTAGCAGGCTCAGTAAATGATGCATACTGGCACATCGATCAGTTGAATGAGCAAGGAGTTATTGTCCCTAAAAGGCGTGTGGAAAACCTGACAGGTCAGGTTTCATTATCAACTGTTTTGAATCATAAATTTTCCAAAAGGCATCATAATCGTGCAGGGATACTCTATCATCAGCAATACTACAATATTGAAATAAAGGATTTATTTGCAGGGCAAAGTACACTTTTCACATTAGTAAATGATGATGGTTGGCAAGATAGGTGGCAAATATTTAGTCAATCGAAGTATGATTTAACCAAAAATTTGAAATTGAACATAGGTGTTCATAGTCAATATGCTGTGTTTAATAATGAAGTTACTTTTGAGCCACGTGCAAATCTACAGTTATACTTCAATACTACTAGTAGTTTAAGTTTAGGATATGGTAAGCATAGTCAAATGGAAGACATGAAAATATATAAAGTACAGGATCAGCAGGGTAATTTTATCAACAGTGATTTAAAAATGATCAAAGCGGATCATATTGTATTATCATACGATTGGATAATTAAGGAAAACTTGAGGCTTAAAATAGAACCATATTTTCAATTTTTGTATGATGTGCCAGTGGTGGCAGATAGTTCTTTTTCCATGATGAACTTCCAACAAGATTGGTTTCTAACGGCAGAATTAGTTAATGAAGGAGAAGGGCAAAATTATGGGGTTGATATGACATTGGAGAGATTCCTGAATAATGATTTTTACTACTTGATAACAGGATCGGTATTTGTTTCGAAGTATTTGGGAGGAGATAAAATATGGAGAAATACTCGTTTTAATCGTGGATATGCTTTTAATATTCTTACAGGGAAGGAATGGCAGTTTGGGAAACAAAAAAATAAATGGTTTGGATTGAATATAGGTTATAATGTTATGGGAGGTTTAAGGGAGTCACCAGTTGATATACAAAATTCTCAGATAAGGAAAGAAGTAATTTATAATACTTATGAAGCATTTTCCAAGCAAAACGCAATGGTTAATTACATGGATATTACTATAACCTATAAGAAGAATAAAAACAAAACAGCTACTATTTGGGGGTTACAGGTTAAAAATGTATTGGGTAGTAAGGAGTTTCAGGGGCATCAGTATAATTTCAGAACCAATCAGGTTGATGAACTTAATGTAGCAGCAGTAATACCTAACTTGTATTTCAAAGTTGAATTCTGATGAAATTTTGGTTTAAAAATATATCAGTGGGTAAGATGCTTTTTTTACTTTTAAGAGTGTTAAGCCTGCTGATATTGTTTCTAATTTTGTTGATATTATACCAATTTAGTTATTAAAGGCCGCATTAAAATGATTAAGATAATGATGGTTTGAAGTGATTGACATAATTGTTTGATTTGACATATTATTCACCGAGGTGTATAACCATTTTCTATGCTACCGTTTGTGTCTCACAAATGGTCTGATGTAAGGGATAATTATTCTATTACATAATTATATGACACTACCAATCTTATAGTTTTTCCAACTCCTCTTTCACGAAGCCAATTAATTCTTTGATATAATCACGGCTAAAATCAAACTTAATATTTGCCGCTGCATATACTTCAGGAATACTTTTTTTATAGCCTAACTTTAGAGCATTCATATATCCTTCCAATCCTTTTTGTTTATCCTCCTTGTAGTTTTTCCATACAGCTATAGCTCCTAATTGCGCCATACCGTATTCAATGTAATAGAAAGGCACTTCGTACAAATGTAATTGCTTTTGCCATACATAATCCTTGTTTGTTTGTAAACCTTCCCAATCGGTGATATTATCAGAAAATGTATCTAGTATGTCATTCCATGCTTTTGTACGATCATTAATTGAGTGATTGGCATTTTCATAAATCCAATGTTGAAATTTATCGATAGTTGCCACCCAAGGCAATGTTTCGATTATTTGCTCTAAATGTTCTTTTTTAGCACGTTTTAAATCATCCTCCTTGTCAAAAAATATATTCCAATGATCCATGGAAATTAACTCCATACTCATGGAGGCAAGTTCTGCTACTTCTGAAGGTGTTTGTTTAAAATCGACTAATTCTAAGTCTTTTGTTAGGAATGAATGCACTGCATGCCCTCCTTCGTGCATTAATGTAACTAAATCTCGTAATGTAGATGTGGCATTCATAAAAATAAATGGCACGCCAATTTCCGATAATGGATAATTATAACCTCCTGGTGCTTTACCTTTTCTAGACTCTAAATCAAGATGGCCCATTTCTTTCATGATACTAAGACATTGACCTAAAAAGGGATCTATACGATGGAAGCATTCAATAGATTTCTCTAATAACTCGCCCCCATTACTAAATGGTTTTAAGGGAGGATTCCCTTCTGCATCTACTGCTTTATCCCATGGTTTTAGGGTATCTACATTTAAACTTTTCTTTCTGGAATTTGCCAAATTATTTAATATGGGAACTACTTCTGTGGCTACCGATTCATGAAAATTAAAACAGTCTTGTGGTGTATAGTCGAACCGACCCATGGCAGCAAACATATAGTCGCGATAGTTTAAAAAATCGGCATTTTTACTTACTTCATTTCGAAGTTTTATTAGTTCATTATATAAATCATCTAACTTGTTTTTATCTTCAAGTCTTCGCTTAGCAATTTTATTATATACTTCTTCTCGTAGATTTCTATCTGTAGATTGAAGTAAAACACCTGCTTGTTGCATTGTTAGCTCTTTATCATCATGAGTGATGCTCATTGCTCCAGATATTTGTCCAAATTTTTGAGCTTCTTGTTGAAGTTGAGTTTGTAAAGGAACATTCTCATCTCTATAGATTTCTAATGCTTTGCGCATTCCACGAATCATAATGTCATAGCCCTGTTCATTTTCTAGAGCTTTTAAAAAGGAACATTCAACGGCTTTTTTATTTAGATCATTAGAAATAGGAGAAATCTTAGGCTGTATTTCTGTTACAAACTGTAAATAACTTTTGTTATACTCATCATTGGTAGTATCGCATGTCATACGAATATATCGCCATCCTGCATCTTCTGAAATAATTGATTCTAACTCACTTCTATCTTTTAACCAACCTCTTAAAACCTCTTCATTATTTAATTCTTTTTTCAATAATTCAGTAAAATAAGGTTCTATAGCCTCCCATGTTGTGATTTTAAAATCTTCAGGTAGGAATCGTCTTGTTTTTCTTTTGATTATAGCCATAATATGTTCTCAATAAAAAAGAACAAAGATATTTGTACTAAGAGCTTATTGCCCATGTATCAAAAATCCTTGTTCCAAATAATCTAATTTTTCTCTTTTCTCAACCAATTTCAATCACTACATCGTCAGTCAATGGGTGACCTACACATGTTAATACATAGCCCTCATCCAATTCAGACTCAGATAGCCCCTCTTCTTCATCTAACTTCACCTTTCCTGATACGCACTTGCCTCGACAAGCAGTGCATAAACCACTCTGGCAAGAGTAAGGTAAGTCAATATCTTTATCAAGTGCCGATTCTAATATTGAAGCATTGGGAGCTACATTTATTTTGTGTTCTTCTCCGTCATAAATAACGGTAACCATGCGCTCAACTAATTCATCTTTATATTCATCTTTAGAAGGATCTTTATCTATGATACCTTGGACAAAACTTTCTTTAAAAACCCGCTCTTTTGGGATGTTTAAACCATCCAATAAGCTCTCTGCATTCTTCATCATCCCTTCAGGTCCACACATCAAATAGGTGGTATTATCAGTTCCCCAATCTGGAATACGTTCAAAAAGGCTTGTTAACATATCTTTGTTTAACAAACCAGAATAACCTTGCCAATTCATTGGGGCATCATCTAAAACATGGATTACATGTAAACGCCCCTCGTAATTCGTTTCCAACTCTTCTAATTTTTGCTTAAATATGATCGAATCAATATTTCGATTACAATAAATTAGTGAAACGATACTTTCGGGTTCTTGAATAAGTGTCGATTTTATTATTGACATCATAGGAGTAATTCCACTCCCACCTGCAAACTGAATGAAGTGTCTTTTGTTTTTTACATCAAACTGAGTAGTAAAAGTACCCATGGGATCCATCACCTTTAGAGTATCCCCTACTTTTAAATTGTCTGGTAAGTAGTTCGACATCAACCCACCTTCTACACGTTTAATAGTTACGGCTAAATCTTCATCTACAGAAGAGGAAGAACTCAGTGAATATGCTCTTCTTACTTCTTTGCCATCAATAGGGACAATTAAAGTTAAAAACTGTCCAGAGTCATAGGAAATCTTATTTTCAGGCTGTTCAAACACAATAGTTATTGCATCGGAAGTTTCCTGCACAATTTCTTTTACTAATAAATTATCATATTTATCAGAAGATGATTGTTTCTGTTTTTTCCCTTTTTTAAAAAATCCGAAAGCCATTTTATTTATACTATATATTTAACCAATAATTAAGTTTCATTACAAGAGCACGATTTTTGACGCCAGAGCCATCGGGGAAATAATTATCTGAATATACAATAAATAAATCCGAAGCTGGTTTGTACCTCCATTGAAATCTGGCATTGATATTCATATTGTCTTCCTGCTCGTTATATTGTACAAATGTAGTTAAGAAAAGTTTATCTGTGAAGGTAAAATCAATTCTTGGCCCCAAAAGCCAAAATTCAGCACTGTTATAAGGTAATGGCAAGTCAATTTTATTGTAATCAAAACGGAATGCAATTGTAGCAATAGGCTGATAACGATAATTGAGTTGCCCACTTACATTGACTCTTTCCCCATTATAGAATCCACCAATTGTGGCTTTCCCTTCAAATGAAAACACTTTACGGGTATCAGTGTTAAATCCCGCAGAAATGGTATTCCATTTAAAACCATCACCTGTCAAGAGGGGAGTGCCACCTGTTCGGGTTGGGTCAAAATCACGCCTTAATTTTTCATAACGATTTTCTGCTTCAACTATAATTTTTGCAGTGTTTAACAATTGAACCTGATAGCCTAATTTAGTATTGTAGTCTGTTAGGTTATTAGACATATCGGTATAATAAAAAACATTTAATGTAGGACCATGATTATTAATTTTTTCTGAATCGGGGTAAAAAAAGAAATTGGTAAATGTCCCAAATAAGTAAAGATCTTTTCTGCGAATAAAACCTACCTCAGCATTATACTCATCACTAATGGCATTAGCGAACACACGTGTTTGTACATTACGAGTAAGATAACGAACTACAGCACCAGAGGCAAATTCATCATTTTTTCCTTGAGGGGATATGGAACGATGGTAGAAAAAACTGCTAGACCATTTATTATTTAATGATAATAGGTTAACATCTGCACCATAAACGGTATTAAAATTATTTACGTATATCGAATCATTTGCCAGAGGAACATCCTTTTCTTTAAAGAGGGAAGAATTATAATGATATTTAGAGGTGTCAGCAAGGTTTATATTTAGGCTATTTTTGTTTATTGCAATAAAACCAATGGTTGATTTAGCAAAAATTTTACGTTGTGCTACTGCTACGCTATACATTTGTTTAGGAAGACCCAATTCTTCATTTTCTTTGGTCAGCATATTAAGCATGCCAATTCGCCAGTTATTACCTATTTTACCACTTAGCCTAGCTCCATATTGAATAGGTACTTGTCCGTTTACAGATTCCTCTGTTCCATTTACAGTTATTTTATTGCTTGTAATACCTATTCTTCTTGAAAAAAATGGTCTTGAACTTCTTAATCCATTGGTTCCAAACAGGTCGTTGTTTTCCAAAAAGAACTGCCTTCTTTCTGGGAAGAAAATTTCAAAACGATTTATATTAGTTACTTGTTGATCTACCTCTACTTGTGAAAAATCGGGGTTATATGTAAGATCGAGATTCAATGAAGAACTTAGAGCTACTTTTGCATCAAAACCAGCATCATAGTTGTACTCTTCCTGTCCACCTTCTTCATAATTTCTACCCACGCCACCTGTAACAAAAGGGATAAAAGAGATATTTACACCTGCTTTTGGCAATTCATCTTCAAAATTTATTTGCCCTGCAAATGTAAGTGAAGGTTTGAAGCCTTGCGGAACAAGTGTCCAACTTGATATTTCATTATTCTTTAAGTCAAGCCTTAAGAAATTCACATTCCAATTACGGTTTTCTGGATTATACCGAATTGACTTAAAAGGTATGGCAAATTCAAATGACCAATACTCACCTGTATCATCTACTGCCGAATACCACTTATTATCCCAATCAGCTGCCACTTCCTCTCCATTAGTTATTAATCCTTCCCGTTGAACCCCAGCTGGGGTGATACCAAAAGAAAACCCATTGATGAAGTCATTAAATGGGTCAAAATAAATTCCAAAATTCTCGTTCAACGGCCAATTAAAATCTCTTTTCAAGGACTGAATGATATGTTTTTTATCAGAGTTTTCATAGCATTTTCCTGCTACATAAAGAAACTGATCATTGAAGGTCATGCTTATTTCTGTTTGTGAAGTAGCAGGTAGTGAGTCTGTTGGAAAAAATTGAATAAAATCAGTTGCTTTATCTGCCTTACCCCATACTGGTTCGTTCAATTTTCCATCAATTACAATACTCTCGTTCGTTTTTTTTACCGATAGCTTATAGGCTTCTATATTTACTTGAGCTGTTAAGTTGTAAAAAGGCAAAATACTCCAAAGAGTAAGTGCTACTTTGAGTCTATTCATGTACTAAAAATTTAAAAAATTCAAAAGTATAGTTTTAAATCGCAACCTCAATATTTATTTGTGATAATAACTTACATGAATAGGCATTATTCCCTACTTTTGCAACTTCAAAGATCGATAACATGAAATTAAATACACTTACGGCTATTTCCCCTGTTGATGGGCGTTATAATAGGCATACGAACACTCTATCTTCTTATTTTTCAGAATTTGGACTTATAAAATATCGCGTAAGGGTAGAGGTGGAATATTTTATTGCTTTGTGTGAGTTGCCATTGCCTCAGTTGATTGATTTTGACACTTCTTTATTTGAGACATTACGTAGTATTTACAATAATTTTAGTGAACAAGATGCTTTAGGGATTAAGGAGATAGAGAAAACTACTAATCATGATGTTAAAGCTGTAGAGTATTTCATAAAGCAACAATTTGATAACCTAGAGATAAGTCAATACAAGGAATTTATTCACTTTGGACTTACATCGCAGGATATTAATAATACAGCGATACCTTTATCGATAAAGGAATCGCATGAGGAAATATTATTACCAGTAATTAATTTTGTAAAATCGGAAATAGAACGTTTAGCTACAACTTGGTCGGATATCCCAATGTTGGCAAAAACACATGGTCAGCCAGCTTCACCCACTCGCTTAGGAAAAGAGATAAATGTATTTTCAGAGCGACTGGTTGAGCAATTAACATTATTAGAACAAGTGCCCTATGCAGCTAAATTTGGTGGAGCTACTGGTAATTTTAATGCACATCATGTTGCGTATCCAAACATTAACTGGATTGAGTTTGGAAATGCATTTGTTAAAAATAATTTAGGGTTAGTACGTAGTCATCCAACTACACAAATTGAACACTACGATCATCTAGCTGCTTATTTCGATGGGCTGAAACGTATTAATACAATACTCATTGATATGAGTCGTGATATATGGCAATATGTTTCTATGAATTACTTTAAACAGAAAATCAAAGCTGGTGAAGTTGGTTCATCTGCTATGCCACATAAAGTAAATCCAATAGATTTTGAAAATGCGGAAGGTAATTTAGGAATAGCTAATGCGCTATTGGAACATCTTTCAGCCAAATTACCTATTTCAAGATTACAGAGAGACCTTACCGACTCTACAGTTCTTAGAAATGTAGGCGTACCCATAGGACATATGATAATCGCACTGCGATCCCTAGAAAAAGGACTTGGTAAACTTGAACTAAATGAATCTGCAATTCGTGCTGATTTAGAGAACAATTGGGCAGTAGTAGCAGAAGCAATACAGACAATACTTAGAAGAGAAAATTTTCCAAATCCTTATGAGGCATTAAAGGATTTAACTAGAAAGAATACCAAAATTACAGAAGAAAGTATTGTAGATTTTATTGATGATTTAGAAGTTAGTGATACTATTAAGGCTGAGTTAAAAGCTATTACACCATTTAATTATACTGGTATCTAGTCACCCACAAAATCACGAGTTTGTGATCGACATTCTCTACGTTTTTTATGTAGCTTAAGTCTCCAAAACGGACCATTTCTAAAAAACAGGACAGTTTTCACCCCCTTGTTATGAAAGTATCTCCCTATGTTATTTTTATAGACTGACACCCCTTCCATTTGTATTAAATAGGTAAAACCCATCTCCGCCATTATATCCTCCATGCATGGATTACCGATTAGTAATCCTTTACTGTCATTTTTAACCCATTGTACTACTCTTTTTTGTTTTTGACCTTTATCCTCACGTTTATTTGTTGGCGTTGTATTGGTGTTTGCGGTATCGCCAAACACCAATTTATCCTGACAGTAAGTAGCAGTTACTATTGACGATAAGAATAAAATAGAAATAGCAAAAAATTTCATAAGAAGCTAATTTCTAGATTTTCACCCAAATTATCCTTTTTTATAAAGAAAAAGATTTGTTGTATGGACAAGAAAAGGTTTCAGTTTTCCTGTTTAAGAAAACTTCGCAATTCTTTTACCGATCAAAAAGTTCGTTTAATATATCCTTTGCCTGTTGCGATTCCAATCTAGGACCGTACTTTGTCACTACTTTCGAAGAGGCCAAGCTAGCAATTTTACCTGCTTCTGCGTATGTATGACCATTGGTGACACCAAACATAAATGCTCCAGCAAATAAGTCTCCGGCTCCATTAGTATCAATTGCCTCTACTTTATAAGGCTCTATATCAATAAATGTATCTCCGTCAAAAATAGTAGCTCCATTAGCTCCGAGTGTTATTGCAAAACGTTTTGCAAATTTTTTCAACTCTTCTCTGGCATCTACAATATTGTCCATTTCTGTAAATAACATAGCTTCTTCTTCATTACAGAAGAGTAGATCTACACCATTACCTACCACTTCCTCCATCTGACTTTTGAAATATTTTACCATGCTTGGGTCAGAAAATGTAAGAGCAACTTTCACATCATTTTCTATAGCCAATTGTTTAGCTGTCTTCATAGCTTCTACCCCATTTTCAGAAGTAACCAGATAGCCTTCAATGTATAAATACTTAGAGCTTATTAACGCTTCTACATCTAGTTGTGCCACGGAATAAGTTTGTGTAATTCCTAAAAATGTGTTCATTGTTCGTGAAGCATCTGGAGTAGTCATAACAAGACACTTACCTGTTATTCCTTCTGGAAGATTGTCTTCAGTTAAGTTACTATCCACTCCATTACTACGAAGGTCGCTCATGTAGAAATGCCCCTGCTCATCATTTGCCACCTTGCAAGAGTAAAAGCTTTTACCACCAAACTGACTTACAGCAATAATAGAATTAGCAGCGGATCCGCCACATTGCTTATTACTTTCATGACTGGAAATGACATTATACAATTCATTTTGACGATCTTCTTCTATCAGGGTCATCAATCCTTTTTCCACATTATTTTCTTCAAGAAAATCATCTGATACTTCAGTAACAATGTCAACTAAAGCATTTCCAATGCCGTATATATCATATTTTTTACTCATAATATTGCCTTTATTTTTAGGATACAAAAATAGTAAGATTTAAGTAAGTCAAAACTATGCATCCTATTTATTAAATATTACGTAAAATATATTCATCGTAGTAAATAAATAGGTTTATAAAAACTAAAAAATCATTACTTATGCAAAATCAATCTAATCCTGTCAACTGGTTCGAAATATCAGTTAATAATCTCGAAAGAGCTAAAAAGTTTTATGGAGCTGTACTTGAAACAGAGTTTCAAGATCTCGATTTAGACAATACTAAAATGGCATTGTTTGCTATGAGTCCTGAAAAACCTGGGACAGGTGGTTCACTACTTCTTGCTGATGAAGCAAATCCTAGTGCTGATGGTACTACGATCTATTTTTCATGTGAAGATTGTGCCGTAGAAGTAGGAAGAGTTGAAGCTAATGGTGGTTCAATAGTATTCCCCAAAATGTCAATAGGAGAATTTGGATTTGTAGCCCAATTTATGGACACGGAAGGCAACCGTATTGGACTTCATTCTCAGAAGTAGGATGTTGCCAAATTTTTGACAGATAAAAAATAAAGGAATGATATTCTTAGAAGTAGTGTTTATAAATGGGCTATCCTTAAAAATTATTTTCTAGTAAAAATACCCTTCAATAGTGTGTAAAGATAGTTTGACATGTAAAATAACAAGTGCCAAAATCTCAAAATTCAATGATTTTCAACAAAATTGAGGTTTACGTTCTTCGACCTTGAGAAAATTGTGTCAAGAAATTTGTGAAAAACCACGTAAAAATTCAAACTGTTTGAAACGTATGCAAGACGTTGAGTTTTTGAATTTTAGGGGTTTAAAGCAAATTTTAGCCTATTTTCTCACCGTCTTGATTTCTTTGCCTACTTTCTTTATCAAGAAAGAAAGTAGGAAGAAAAAGGGCTAAAAGTGTTAAAATAAATTATCAAGTACTCCCTAAATGATTATTTTGCCATTCTTCTTGAAGAAATATACCCCAATTCTTGGGCAAAATTTGGGTAATCTGTTATTATACCATCTACACCCCACTTTACTAGTTCCTTCATTCTAGTGGTGTCATTTACTGTCCATGGTATTACTTTTATTTTTTTTTGAAGCAAGTATTTTGTTTTTCGTTCTGTTAATAATAGGTGATAAGAACTATAGATATTTGGTTTAAAACCAAGATTAGCCAAGTTGGTATCAATAGATTTTTTGTTGTCAATTAAAACTGCAAGCCGTACTTTAGGGTATTTTTTATGCCAGTATTTTAATACTCTAAAATCGAAAGATTGAATAACTACTCGTTCTAATGGAATATATCTATCAATAAGTTCATATACTAAATCTGAAAATTCTTCGGGGGTTGGTTGACTTATATTGTAGCCCTTTGCACTACTTTTTATTTCGATATTATAATCTACTTCGTATTGTGTATAGCTTTTAATATGCCACTCTACTTTTTTAATAACATCACTTAACAATGGCTTTGAAAGTTTTCTCTTCTCTTGCTCGTTAAATTTAGGATTTCCAATGCTACCACAGTCATATTGGGAAATTTCTTCATAGGTCATTTGGTATAGATTGTAATCCTCATCATCTTCTATATGATTACCCTCGGTATCCAAACAAATATCTGGATTTAGAAATGGCTCATGGCTTACAACTACTTGCCCATCTTTGCTAATTACTACATCCAGTTCAATAGTAGTTACACCTAAATCGAGTGCTTTAATAAAAGCTGGAATGGTGTTTTCAGGTAGCAAACCTCGGCAACCACGATGCCCTTGGATATCTAATACTTGTGCTGTAATTAACTTTGAAGTAAATAATAGCATAAGAACTATAATTTTTTTCATGTCTTATTATTTTCTGCAATAATTTGGTAAAATGGCGAACTAAATCAAATGAAAATAGCTGATATATTTTTTACAGTCATCTGATTATAAAATGCTCAACAAGTGTTTCTGTGATAACACATCCCTATAATTCCCTCAAGGGGATATTCCGATTTTTCTCTTTAGGGAGACACATAGGGATGTTTTTCATTGCAAATCAAAAATCAGGTAAATTTATTGATAATCGAATATTATGTTGCTTTACTAAATTCAACTGGATGACAGTAATATTTATTTACCTATTCGACACTATTTCATCGGGGTTGCTTCCGTTTATTACTGTAATACGCATTTCATTTATAGCATCATCGGAAAGGTTTATATCATCGTTGATTAAATCAAAAATAATTGTTTCTGTAAAATAAGCTTCGCACATATCACCATTGTTGTCATGCATTAGCACTACGCTAAAATCAGGAGGGTAAATCATAGTGATTACCTCAGGCCATATAATTTGAAATTTGTGAGTCTGACATCCACCAGAGTAGGATACTTTTATTTGTAATTTTTTATCTGCAACACTTACTTCGTGTAGGGCAAATAAGTCCGAATCTATTTTATTTTGTTCTAAGTCGAGTAAAGTACTCTCATAAATACTTTGATCTCGAAGAATTAACTTATCACTATTTTTGTCGGGTGAGTTTTCCGTTAGCTCATCACTACAGGATGTGGCTAGTAAAATCAATGCTATTAAACGAATCATGGTTTTCATAATTTAGTTTGTTAGTTGTTCATTTTAATGACACTTACCTAATCAAAAAAGTTGGAATTATAAAAAAATGAAGACATAAAAAAAGGCAGTCAATTATGACTGCCTTTTTTGTGGGCGCTGAGGGATTCGAACCCCCGACCCCCTCGGTGTAAACGAGGTGCTCTGAACCAGCTGAGCTAAGCGCCCTTCAATTTTTTTATTAGCTCATTTGCTAATTGGAATGCAAATGTAGTACAGTTTTTGAATCGGGCAAAACATTTATTCTAAAAAATTAAAATTTTATTTTGAGGAGGTCATAATCCCTTCATTAATAATTTCAATGGTACATGAATACAAGTATTTTGTTTGTTTTCGTTTATAATTGTGAACTACAAAAATAGTTTCAATGAATTGAAAAATGAATTTTGAAAATTTCGTTATTATTTTAGTGTATTAATAAATATTCTATTGAAAGTCCTGATTAAACGTGTTTTGTTTTATCTGTTTCTAATAATGGCAGTTGTTGTTGTAAGCAGTAGTATATCGGTTTACCTTTATAAGGATAGGCTTATACAAAAGTTTATTAGTGAGGTGAACCAACATATAAATACACCCATTCATGTTGAAAAAATTGATGTCTCGGTACTAGAGCATTTACCTTACATTTCCATTGATTTCAATGATGTTATTATAGAAGAAAGTTATACTTGGAGTGATGATCCACTTATTACAGCTCAAAAAGTTGCATTATCGTTTAACCCTTTTAACATCCTTCAAGGGAGCTATACTGTAAAACAGATGCATATAGTGAATGGCACAATATCTCTAAAAATAAATAGAAAAGGAGAAAATAATTTTTCGATTATTGAAAACGGTGGAGGAAATTCAACTACCGTGTTTGATCTTAATAAAATCAGTCTTAATAATGTAGAGATGTTGTACAATGATTTGTCATCAGATAAAAAAATTGAACTAAGTACACAGCAACTTTCAGCAACATTAAATATTGAAGGAGGTCTTTACAATATAACAGCTAAAGGAGATGTGTTGAGTAATAATATTACATTTAATGGAAGTTCGTTTTTAGAAAACAAATCGTTTTATACTAATGCAAAATTGGTATATGACCAAACGAAAAAATGGGTAACTATAGCACCATCAAAAATTAGTGCTTACGAATCTGATTTTTTATTGAAAGGTGACTACGGATTAACCAACAATAAAATTGACATTTCATTAAGCAACGATGAAACCAACCTTAAAACACTATTGGCATTAGTGCCAGTTCGCTATACAAACCGTCTTGAAAAGTATAATAGTAATGGAAATGGCTATTTCAACTTGTCATTAAATGGCATGTTTCAAAAGGGGCAATTTCCTTCAATAAATGTTTCATTTGGCTTTTCTGAAGCTGCTATATATCATCCCGATTTTTCCACACAATTGGACTCCGTTACATTAACAGGAATGTACGAAAGTCCTGATTTTATGGATCTAACTAAAGCTTCACTTTCATTAAACAATGTAAGTGGTAGACTGGACAATCAACCTTTTTCAGCCAATTTATTACTCAATAATTTCACTAGCCCTTTTATTGATGTCAATTTTAAAGGTGATTTAAAAATGACTAATTTACTTAAATTTTATCCAAAAAACGGATTTGTAGATGCTACTGGAGTAATATCATCTAATATTTCACTGAAGGGAAATATTCAAGATTTAAAGACCAAGTCTACAGTAAATAAGGTAAAAACTAATGGTGAGTTAAATTTACAAAACGTTAATTTTTTGCATAAAGAGTCTAATATCCCTTTTAAGGAGTTAAATGGAGGTCTTATTTTTAATAATAATGATCTTACGCTTACTGATTTTTCTGGTAATATAGGGTCAAGTAATTTTTTGCTTAATGGTTTATTTAAAAATTTTGCTGCATACGTATTACTTGATAATCAACCGATAGGTATTGAGGCTGACCTCACTTCGACATTAATTGATATGGATGAGTTACTTTCTGGAAATTTCACTTCTGAGGAAAATACATCTGAAAACTATTCATTTTCAATTTCACCTAACTTGCAACTCAAGTTTAATTGTAATATTGATCAACTTAAATTCAGACGATTTTTAGGTAATAATATACAAGGTGATTTGCTAGTAAAAAATCAGGTAATGGCGACAAATAGTATTAGTGTTAATACTATGGATGGACATCTTACCCTATCAGGATCAGCAGATGCATCTACTGATTCTGTATTTGTGTACTCAGAAGCTACGTTAGACAAAATTGCCATGGATCAAATATTTTTTGTTTTTGAAAATTTCAAACAAGATTTTTTAGTAGACACTCATCTAAAAGGAAGCATTAATGCTGACATCACCTCTTTTCTGGCGTTTGATAAACATCTTAACTTTAATGCAAAAGAAATGATGGCTGACATTTCTGCAACTATAGAGGGAGGGGAATTGAATAATTTTGAGCCTATGCAAAACCTTTCAGATTATTTGGATGAGCAAGAGTTAAGTGCTTTGCGGTTTTCAGCCTTAAAAAATGATATTCATATTGAAAATGAAACCATCTATATTCCTAATATGGAAATAAAGAGTAACGCTACAAACATTACTATTGGTGGCACACATACCTTCAGACAAGAAATAGATTATTCAGTTGTTGCTCCTTTGAATAATAGAAAAAGGATAGATAAAGATACTGCTTTTGGTGCTATTGAAGAAGATAATAGTGGACGTGCTAAAGTATTTCTAAAAATTACGGGTACTACAGACGATTACAAGGTGAGCTATGATACACGAGCCTTGAAAAAAGAGGTAATTAGTGATTTTAAAAAAGAAGTAAAGGAATTAAAAGATGCTTTTCGTACTAAAGGAAAGACGGAGAAAAAAGAAGTAGTACTTGAAGATGATGATTACTTTGATTGGTAGGTTGTTATCTTCTAGTACTACTATTCTTGCTCTTTTCAATAATAGTCACATGTATTACATTACTTCATTCATGATACCTGTTAATTTGCACAATATTGAATTCTAGTAAGATTCCGATCCCTTTTTGTCTATTAAAACCAAAATAACACACCTAATTTCAATACGCTGCATTTCCAGGAGTTCTTGGAAAAGGAATTACATCTCTGATATTTCCCATGCCTGTAATAAATTGAATCATGCGTTCAAAGCCTAACCCAAAACCACTGTGTGGAGCTGAGCCAAATCTTCGTGTATCCAAATACCAGTTCATTTCTTCTTCCTCAATCCCCATTTCAGCAATTCTAGATTTTAAGATATCCAATCGTTCCTCCCGTTGCGATCCTCCAATAATTTCACCTATTCCAGGAAAAAGAACATCCATGGCAGCAACAGTTTTATCGTCTTCGTTATTGCGCATATAAAATGCCTTGATGTTTTTAGGATAGTTATAAAGAATCACAGGTTTCTTGAAATGTTTTTCTACTAAAAACCGTTCATGTTCCGATTGTAAGTCAGCACCCCATTCTTCAATCAGGTATTTAAATTTTTTCTTTTTGTTTGGTTTCGAATTTTTTAAAATATCAATAGCTTCGGTATAGCTTACTCGCTCAAAATCGTTGTTCTTCACAAACTCTAAATGTTCAATTAAGCCCATTTCACTACGCTCATTTTGTGGCTTGGCTTTTTGCTCATCTTCATGGCGTTTGTTTAAAAAATTTAAGTCATCCTTACAGTTTTCAAGTGCATAATTTACTAAGTACTTTAAAAACTCCTCTGCCAAATCCATATTATCGCTCAGGTCATAGAAAGCCATTTCTGGCTCTACCATCCAAAACTCTGCCAGATGGCGAGTGGTGTTGGAATTTTCTGCTCTAAATGTAGGGCCAAACGTATATATATCAGACAGGGCAAGTGCCGCTGTTTCTCCTTCCAACTGTCCCGATACTGTAAGGTTTGTTTCCTTCTCAAAAAAGTCTTCTTTAAAGTTAATTTCACCGTCATCGTTTAAAGGGGTTTGTTTA
>JAOUKH010000024.1 GCA_029882685.1 Cyclobacteriaceae bacterium | reverse complement strand
GATCGTATATACTTTTATCATTTACTTCTGTAGATTTTTTTCCACTAGGTTCAATATTAACAAAAGTTGCAGTAGCCTTAGCTGATAGTAGAAAATTAAAACTATAACCTCCATACACATAGGGAGACCATTTTCCATACGTTTTTTCATAACGAACATATAGGGGGATATCTATCCAGGCTTGCTTTTCATTGAAATGTAGTTCATCCACATTTTTTAATGAATCATCAGGAAATAGTAATGAAAAACTTGAATAAGATTTAAGAGAAAAAAGAACCTCCATATTTAAACTAAAATCATCATTAATATTAAATGCTGCTGCTGGTCCCATTTGATACCTCCAACCACTTGAATAGTTCTCCTGTGTATTTGGAAGGCTATATTCTTGAATAATTAATGGTTTACTATAATTTACCCCTGCCTTAAAAAATGTAAATTCAAAAATGGGTGTGGTTTTATATTTCTTACTTAGATATACAATTTCAATTGGATCGTTTTCTTCATCAATATTATATTCTGGATCAAGTTTCAACAACTCCAAGTAACTATTTTCTGCACTTATAGGGTCATCTATCACTAAATAGGTACGTGTAAGCAACCAATACGCTTGTATTCTTTCCTGTTTTGTAAAACCTTTTGCCAAACAGTCTTTAAGGATAGATGGTATAATATAAAGATGCCCTTCTTCAAATTCATCTTGTGCTTGATCGAGTGTTTCGGTACAAGCACCTTGCCCCATACTTTGTACTTGAAGTGCTAAACACAATATAGTGCAACCATAGAATTTAAAAAATAATTTACTCATGCATTTTTAATCTATTTTTTTTTCAAATAAAATGCTTTTACATGTATTTCTGAAATCAATTTCAGCCCCTACATATCTTTTCCATTCTTCTTGAGTCATATTTCTATCAATATTTTGGCACATTACTTCAGCCATTTCTTGTGCATTTGTAGGCCATACTCTCACTTCTCCCTGATTACCTCCAGTAACTAAATAATTATTATCATTAGTAAATGATAAATCCCAAATATATGAGTCATTATCTTTAAGTATTAAAGGTAGTTCTTCAAATTTTTTAGTCATCCATATTTGTATAGTTCCATCATAACTTGCTGAGGCAATCAGTTGATCATCCTTAGAGAATGTAATAGCATTAATTCTTGACTTATGACCAATTAGCTCTTCAATAATATTATTAGATTCAACATCCCAAACTCTTAATATACCTTTTTCATCACCAAATGCTATGTATTTACCATTACTACTATATACTACATCATGAATAATTGATTCACCTTCATAAATGACAGACTCTTCATTACTTTCAATATCCCAAAGTACTACTTTACCAATAACTCCTCCTAATACAATTTTTGTTCCATCAGGGTTAATATCAAATGTTTTATAGGGTATTGACAATGTTTTCACAATACTTGATGAGTATAAAGAATTAAAACGAATGGTTCGATCTTTACTTAAGGAGTAAAAACCTGAATTGTCAGGCTTATACACGACATCAAAAACAAAACTTGTATGACCTTTAATAAAATTAATCTTTCCTGAACCTAGGTCAATCAGCTGCATAGAAGTAGAATCACTACCAACTGCAAGCCATTTATTATCTTTACTTAATGCCAAAATTCTATTCGCATAATTATTACTACTTAATGAGGTTTCTGTTGAAAGATTTTTAATGTCAGAACTCAATATTTTACCATCATTCCCTGTGGAAATAATTTTTAGCTCATTAGTAATCACTAATGAGCGAACTGCATTTCTATGTGATTTATATGTGTTAAATATTTTTCCTTCCATCTCAGCCATAGCAAAATATAACCCATCATATACATAAGGGTCATATTCACTTCCTTTACTTTCTACATTAAATAGGTATGCTTGTTGTGCTAAAAGACCTTTTAAAGTTTTATCTTCAACTTGCAAAGATTTAACAGAAATTGATTGGGCCAATTGTCGCATATATAGGTTATCGGCACGTTCAAGATTTTCTTCTGCTTTAATATAATTTTCATTAGCCCTTGTTGTCTCTTCATTAGCTATTTTAGTTTTATTTTTAGCTATTAAAGCTTGTTCTTTAGCAATTTCTGTTTGCCTTTCTGCCTCTAGTCTAGCTTGTTTTGCATCTTCTAATGCTCTTTCTAAATCCTTTTCTCGTTGAGTAAGTTGTTTATTTGTTTCTATTTGTTTTGCAGTAGCTAGTTCGGCTTCAATTTTTTTATTATCTGCCAATTCTTTCTGTTCAAGTGCAATTATCCTTTGCTCTTGAGCAGCTTGATAATTTTTATCGGCTTCTAATTTTTGGGTATAAGCAAGAACAAGGAAAAGAATAGAAATTACGGCAGCTATTCCAAGTACTACTGCTACTACTTTTGCTCTACGAAGTAAACGATTCTGAAGTAACTCTTGATTTTTCTGTTCTGCTTCATAGGTTATTCTACTTGTATCTAAAAACACAATTGAACGTTCAAAAGCTTCGTCATACCTTTGTCCCCATGCTCTCGTTGGCTTTTGTTTCTTTTGCCAATTTAATGCTAGTTGTAAATCAGGTGGACGCCAAAGCCCTGTTTTTCCTATCTGGTACATTGCAGCAGCATCAGACAAACGTTTATACATTTGTGACGATTCAAATTCTTCTGCTAACCAATTTTTTAATCGCACCCAAATACGCATTAAACTTTCATGAGATATTTCAATTAATGAATTTGAATCTAACTCAAAACTGACATCAGGCATAAGTATAGAACGTCCCTTTCCACGGAAAACCTCAATCACTTCCTTTAAATCTTCCTCTTCAACAGCAGCAATTTCTGCTATTTTAGAAAGTTTCATAGAACGTCTAATACCAAAGGCATCATTCCCTTTTTCCGTAATGGATCTAAAAAGTATTGCTGCAATTTCTTTACCTTTTGGTGATAATTCTTCATATGCTTCATCTGCATGTTGAGATAATGCATGCGATATTTTACCTATTGCATTATAATGCCTAATATCTAACGATTCATCATCCCCCTTGTTCTCTGCCCAAAAATTCCAAGTCCGCATTAGTGCATGCTGAAGAATTGGTAATTGATCCTGATTATCGCCAATATCATTGAGCAATTTTTTCACCAATCTAGAGGTTATTTCTCCTCCACCCACAGCAACTGGCCCTTCAATAGCAACCCTAAGTTGATCCCGTTTCATCTGCGGCACTAGATAATTACTTGAATTGACTAATTGAGTAAGTCCTGGAAAAATCGAACAATTTCCTAAAAAATCGGAGCGTAAGGTTATCGCCACATAAATTGGTACTTTGCTTTGTGCAACTGCCTCCAAAATAAGGTTTACGTAGGCTGATGATGCATTTTGTGAAACTAGTACAGTATCGTTATTTTTGTATCTGAATAATTCTTCAAATTGATCAATATATAGCATCAATATATTACCTGTATCGCGCATAAATTGCTTGGATAACTCTACTAAACCATTTGATCCTGAACGAAGTATTGAAGATATGATGGTTTTATTTACCAAATTTTCTTCTTCAGAATACAATAAGTACGAGGGGTATTTTTCTAAAAATGATTGAGCTAAATTATCAATTGGGTCATTTCCTGGTCTGGTAGAAATTATACTCCATTTACTTCCTAGATCAGTCATAAAACCACCATACAAAACTGGCTTAACACCGCAATGAATTAAAGAAGATTTACCACTACCTGAAACTCCAAGAACAGTAACTACTTTATTTTTAATGAGTTTGTCAATCACCTCATCAACTTGACCCTCTCTACCAAAAAACAAATGACTTTCATCGACTGTAAAAGACCTGAGTCCAGGAAAAGGATTACTGTTTTGCAATTTTTGAACTTGGGTGAATAGTTCAAAATTAGCCTCTTTACTCTCTATATTTAAGTCGTAGTTTTGCATAGCTCAATTGAGCACATTAATTCTATAATTATGCTCTTTCATAGCATTAAAAAATTTTATCTCTACTCATAATATATTAAAAAAATAAATGTAATAAATTATTAACTAACAAGTACTTATAATAAAAAACAACTCTATTATTCATAATAAATAACTATTACTAAAAATAACTTACTACTTGCTGAGCAAAATGTATATTCTCAGATAATAACTCATAGAAATTACTTTTTCTGATTCTAATAAGTATAGAATCAGATTTTGCTACTATCATGTTGGTGTTTTCATTCTGAGAGGTATTTACAAATTCGCCTATAAATTTTCCTGATTCTACTTCTAACTTTATACCATCATTTCTGTAAATATTCACAACTCCTTTACTTACAATATAAAAATAATTATACCAATTATGTTCTAACACTACTTTATCTTCTCCCTTCAAAAATATTTCATCCATATTATCTGTTAAACGTGATAAAATTAGTCCATTTACATTTCTAAAAAGTTCCAACTCTTTTAAAAACAGCACTTTATCATACAAAAGTGTTCTTTTAAATAATTCTCTATCATTTGGAAGTATAATTGAATCTAAATGAATTTTAATAGATTTATCCAACCTTATAACATTTTCATAATAGAGGTCAGGATTAATTTGGTATAATGTCCAGGCTGAAATTTCTAGTACCATCATATCAAGATTAAATAAATTAGCTATGATGTCATAAGTATATTCTTTAAGCTTATAAAAACCAATTTGATATATTGCACAAGCTTTTGACCAACGATTGGTTTGGTTATAGTCTCTATTTATCAAAAACTTCAAGACCTGTTTTGCATCTAATTTATTTCGAGGATAAAAAATTTCTAGTTTACGTGCTTTTTCTACATCAGTTATATCATCAATTAATGGAATAATTTTTTGTTTTAAATCTTCCGATAGAAACACATCAAGCAACTCAATCGCATATGTTACTCCTTCAGTAGTTCCACTCTCAATATTCTCTTTAACAAGCTGAATAGATCGTGTATCATATAACATCCCAAGAAGCGTATATATATGCTCCAAATCATGTCGATTTTCTTCCTTTATAGCATCTATCATCAGTTTACCACTTCCTACCGAGTCTATTTCTCCTATTGCAGCAAGATTCCAAGCCATATTTCCTACATCTGATTCAATGGCAAATTTGATACGGGAAATTTGACTAATACTAGCCTTGAACCCACAATCTCCTAAGGATATTAATGCCTCTGAAACCAACATTTTATCTGGGTAATCTATTTTATTCCAAAGAAGCTTGGTAGCCATGTTTCCTCCAATTCTTCCATATATTTGAAGAATTTTACGCATGATTTCTGTATGCTGACCTGTTCGGTAGAAAGCAGTATCGAATGTTGTTAACCCTTTTCCTCCAATTTTCACAAGTGCGCTTTTTGCACTATTACTAAATATAGGGTGGTTTAAATTTTCAACAAGTGCATAAATAATTTCATCATTAAATTTTTTTTCAGCTGCATTAATTGCGGCCATTCTTACTCTATATTCATTATCATTTAATAATTCTATTAGAAATGAAATATTATCTTCCTCTGTACTATTACCTAATAATTCAGCAGCATACTGTCTGTCTTCTGCATTTTCTGATTTTGACAATGTAGAAATCCTTTTTTTAGTAATACTTCCCGTCTTTAATAAAGCATCCAAATCAGACCCCCCAACTATTGTTTTTTCTGACAAATTTACTTCACCCATGTTTGTATTAATCTGTATCACATACTTATCTGATACTGAAAGTCCTTTAATTTCATTCATTTTATCCTGTCCATATTCTCTAACTTTTTGAGAACGGTGATTCATCAAATTATTAATAGAAGACCCTATTGAGCTTGGGTTTATCTTTTCAAGTAAATTGTATAAGAATACTGCTTTCTCAGGCAAAGTTATAGGCATTAATCTTTCTAAGTATCGTCCCAACACTATGCGCTCATTCTCTTCAGTCTCAGAACTAGCTTGTTGGTTTTCGAGTTTTGCCTTAATTTTATTTCGATATTGATTATAAAGTTTTCCTATCACAAAAGCATACCCACCTATCAATAACACTGTAGCATAGGAATAATGGATAAGTTCAAAAAATGAAATAAATGACAACAATAAAATTATGCTTCCAGCAATCATTCTTGCTGTTTCATTGACAACTCCTTCTACTTTGGTTTGAATTTCAAACCTAGTCTTATTATCCAATGGCATAAAGAACAGCTTAAATGTAGGATTTTCAAGTGAGTCACGAAGTGAGTAATTAAACAGTCTAGTAATAGAAATAAACAAGAAAAACCATATAAAAGTATTTGGCGCATCAACAGGTGAAAAACCTAAAAATGTGCCCGTAAGAATAGAACATATTGTAAAAAACCCAACTATTATTGGAAGGATAAATAATGCTACTTTTAAACCGTAAACACCTATGATTTTATCATTAACAAAGGTTTGAAGTATAAAACCTAGTAATAAATATCCTAAATGAAATTGAGCAAGAAAATTACGAAGTTCATTTTCTGCAGGGTATTGCATTGCCACTACATTTTGGAAACTAAACTGAATAACAGTAAATGTTATCATTGAAAAAATTAAGAATAATGATAATAACCAAACATAATTATCCTTATATAATTTAAGCCTATTATTTGAAATGTTAGAGTTAATATTCTTTTTCAACCCAACATCTACTTCGGCACTTTTCAAATCGTATTTCAGGGTAATTACAAACAGAAAAATTGCTGCTAATAATATGCTCACCCCACTTATTCCTAAAAAATTTACTGTATCAGGTATAAGATCACCAAGTAATGGAATAGAAATAGTAGTAATTATAGCAGCCGTTAATTGCCCTGTGTCTATCCAACCTATAATTCTTTTGGACTGCCTCAAGTTGAATAATCTACCAAAAATACCCCAATAGCCCAACAAAATAACAGCAGTAAATGGGCCTATCATAGCAAACATTGCGAAAATCACATAATCTTGAAGAACACCCGTGGTAGAAAAGTATGAAAAATATATAACAGCAGTGATAGTGAAAATTAGTATTAAATTACTAACTGCTAGTTTTGCAAAAGATATTTTACTCTGTAAATAAGAAAATAGAGCAGTACTAAGCATGCCCAGACCACCAGATACCAGTATTGCTTCCTTCAATAAATGTGGGGAATTATTTAAAAAAAGTGCTTCCGCACTAATTTGGAAAGTTACTAAAAATGCTCCCTGAAAAAACCCAATAAGCAATAGAAGGGTTACTTGTACTTCTTCCTCTGGTTTTACATTAAGTCTATTAAAAATTTTACGAAGCATGTAAGCCAACAATACTTAAGTTTAAAAAATCAACGGAATATACAACTATTTATCAAAAAACAGGTAGAAATTATTCATGAAATGATAAAAAAAAGCTGATAACCTGTGGGTTATCAGCTTAAAGCATATGTAATTGGATAGTTCTATTCTACATTTGTACTATCTGAATTTATTTTACTACTTCCATTTTTATAGTCAGCATTTAGCAATTCAATTACATCATTAGTAATATCCATGCCTTCATTTGCATAAAGAATATCACTCCCTTGGTTATATTTCACTACAACATGAATGTTATTTTTTTTACCATAATCAGCAACAATTTTACTTACCTGATCAAACAGTTCCTGTCCTATTTTAGCTTCATCATTGGCAAGTTCTTGCATAAGGCTTTGCTCATAAAGTTTTAAATTTTGCTGTTTTTTAAGTAAGTCTTCTTCTACAGCTCTAGCTTGCCCCATAGTTAAATTAGAAGAATTTTGTTGGTAGTTATTAAATTCTGCTTGTAAACCCTGAGCTCGATTCTTATATTCTGCATCAAGTTTTCTTGTTTTATCTTCTAACTCTGCCTGTTTATCTTTTATATAATCATAATTAGACACCACAGAATCCGAATTAACATAAACAATTGTAGCATTTTCTATTCTATTTTTAGTAGTAGTTTCACTACTGTCATTCTCTGCTTCTTTAGATGAAAAATGCAAAAAGTATAATACTGCTACTGCTACGAGTAACACGACATTTAATATAGTTGATAATTTTTTCACTGTATATAAGGTTTATAATTTGAAACGGAGGCAAATATAAACAATCAATCGATAGATTAAAGGCTATTGTTTATTATTCAGGTTATATTTTTGACAGATTTAAAAGTATAATTGTATGTTACATTGTCATCTACTGAAGTATTGGACAGGTTCAAATCAGCTTTTGGGTTATCAATTTCATTGAACTGATTTGTACTAGAGGTAAACAGAATTGATTCTTTTCTAAAATATATAGCACAAAATAAACCAGCAAAAAATCCCATTATATGAGATTCCCAGGAAATGCCTTCAACTGTAGGAGTAAGACCTGAAAACATACTACCTCCATAAAGAAAAAGTATAGCTAATGAAATTGAAAGTGTCCGTCTATCCCTACGAATAAACCCTCCTGTTAGTAGAAAAGCAAACATACCATACACTATACCACTAGCACCTATATGAAAGGCTTCTCTAGCAGCTACCCAAACTAAAAAACCTGTCATAATATAGATCAATAAAATAACCTGTATGCCAATTTTTGGGTAGAAATAAAGAATACCAATCCCTAATATAATTAACGGAAAAGTATTCGTAAATAAATGATATAAATCACCATGTATAAAAGGGCTAATAAAAATCCCTATTGAACCATGAAAAGTTCGAGGAAAAATGCCAAATGATGAGAAATCTGAATCAGTAGTATATTCTAGTATCTTCACTATCCAAATTATTAAAATAAAGCTTATTACGTATAATACGCTTCTTTGGAATCGTTCCTTCTCCAAATATTTATCCATAACTACTTTAACTTAATTCATAATCTTCAGTTTGAAAAGAATATAGAGTTTTATCAAGCCTTAATGTATCTTCATTAAAATCTTTAATGAATTTTTCAATTACTTCATTATCAATTTTTTCTACATTTATACAAGCATCAACTCCAACTCCGAAATTGAGATGCATATCAAACTCTATATGTTCTTGGACTTTTACAGCCTCCTCCTCTTCTAAATCCAAAATCATTTCAGTTATATATAAACCTATTTCCTCATCTAAATCATCCAACTTAGCTAAATCTCCATTTTCATCTTCCTCATATTTTATGGTTCTAAACTCAGGGAATCGTTTTGCAGCTTTATGCTCTGCCAATTCAAAAAGTTCACTATTATGGTGTAACCTAAGCGTATAAAGGATAGTATCATATATCACCGGTTTTCCCTCATGCATACCTGCGAAGTAGAAATTTACGAATTCATCTGTAGTGTCTTCATCGTTTTCTATAATATAATTTTGACCCAATGCAATCATTTTTGACTTGAACTTATCTATAATTTTGGGGTCAAAACCTTCGTTGTTATTACTCATCAGACCTATAGTTTAAAGTTTATTCTAAAAAACAATATCATTTTATAGTTCAGTATATAATATAAGTATTTTTTTACTCATAATCAATATCTAAATCACAGTAGTTTAGATCAATATTTAATAATTAATAAATAATTCCAAAAATCTATACTCTATTATTATGCAACTATCTATATTTCATAAGATTATATATAAAAGTATTGTTATAACTTTATTATGTCAATACGTAAATAACGTATTCCTTTATCCGTAATACACATGTGAAGCTATCAGGTATATTTACAGTAAATATGTAGTAATTAACATTCTGAAGTATTAAATCCAGGTTTAAAAAAATAGAATCAAACAGTAAAAATCAACAACCTTATACAGATGTTCTAGTTATGTTTGTTTATTTGCAAGAAACTTAGGTAAGTGCAATGAAAATACTTGAAAATATTTCATTAAAAAAACTAAACACATTTGGTATTGATGTCATAGCAAAATTCTATGCAGAAGTTTCAGTAGAAAACGATATTATTTCGCTATTAAATAGCGAAAGTTATAACCAAAACAAACATCTGATATTGGGTGGTGGCAGCAATATTTTACTTACTACTGATTTTGACGGTATTGTAATAAAAAATAATATTAAGGGTATTAAAGTTATAAGAGAAGATGAAAATAATGTTTGGATAAAAGCTTATAGTGGTGAAATATGGCATGATTTTGTTTTACACTGTATTGCACATAATTGGGGAGGCATTGAAAATTTATCATTAATTCCTGGTACAGTTGGTGCTGCACCTATGCAAAATATTGGCGCATATGGCGTTGAAATTAAAGATGTATTTGATTCGCTTACTGCGATCGAAAAAGCCACAGGTAAATTAAGATTATTTAACTCTAATGAATGTAAATTTGGTTATAGGGAGAGTATTTTTAAAAATGAACTAATAAATCAATTTATCATTACCTCTTGTACATTTAAGCTCACTAAAAAAAAACATATATTAAACGTTTCGTATGGAGCAATAAAAGATACGCTTGGAGCTGCTCAGCCATCAATAAAAAGTATCAGTGACGCAGTAATAAAAATAAGGCAAAGTAAGCTTCCCAATCCAGCTGAAATAGGAAATTCAGGTAGCTTTTTTAAAAACCCAACAATTCATAAGACAGACTTCGATCAGCTAAAATCTAAATTTAAATCTATGCCTGGATATCAATTGCCAAATAATAAGGTAAAAATAGCTGCTGGTTGGCTTATTGAACAATGTGGGTGGAAAGGAAAACGGTTTGGAGAAGTTGGTGTACATAAAAAACAAGCTCTTGTACTTGTGAACTATGGTAATGGACAAGGAAAAAGTATAGCTCAACTTGCACAAAAAATACAAAAATCAGTGGAAGAAAAATTTGACATTAAATTACAAACAGAAGTGAATTTTATTTAAGAAAAAATACAGGAAATAATTACCTAAATCATATGAGTGACATTAGTGAGTTCACCATTATACTTTTCTGTACTAATACCAAATCGGTCTAAAAAATCCACCCCTTCATCTATTTCTAATCCTTTGTATTCAGCATACGATTTAAAATAAATTACTTTCTCAATACCCATGCTATATATTATTCTTGCACATGATATACATGGTGATAGAGTAACATAAAGTGTAGAGCCTTCTACACTAGCCTTATTTTTTACAGCATACATAATTGCATTTTGCTCTGCATGAATTGCCAATGAACAACTTCCCTTAGAGTCCTTTGCACATCCAGTATCGGGAAATTCTTCATCGCAATTATGAGTGCCAGCTGGAGGCCCATTATAACCTATAGAAATTATTCTAGTATCTTTTACAAGTACTGCTCCCACATGTCGTTTTATACAATGAGAACGTTTGGCTAGATTTACTGCCAACTCCATATATATATCATCAAACTCAGGTCTACTCATGATTTATTATTGGTGTAAATTTTACAAATGAAAGTTCGTATATTTAAAAAATTTTACAAAGCTATTCAATCACTATGATAAAGAATATTTTCCAATTAATCCTGTTTTATTTTATTACTACATCTGCAATTTTTGCTCAGGAAGCTATAAAGCAACGTCCAAGCCCAAATGCAATAGTAACAATGAAGTTTGAAGACACTTACGTAAAAGTTACCTATTGCCAACCACACAAAAGAGGCAGATCCATTTTTGGGGACTTGGTACCATATGATTCTATATGGCGTACTGGGGCTAATGAGGCTACCGAAATTACATTAACTGGAAAGGTTATTTTTGGATCTGATACACTTTCTGCTGGTTCTTATTCTATTTTCACTATACCCAATATAGAAAAATGGACTATAATCATTAATAAAGAGCTTGGGCAATGGGGTTCATACAACTATGTAGAAAAATCTGACGTGATACGCATAAATGTTCCTACTCAAACCCTTAATGATGTAGTTTTCGAAGCTTTTACCATCGCTTTTGAACAACAAAATGAAAAAGCAGAGTTAGTAATGATGTGGGATAAAACTAAAGTAGCAGTACCCATTCTATTTTTAGATTAGAACTATGACAGAAAGGAAGTATACCTCATTACGCGAATTCTATCCATATTACTTATCAGAACACAGTAATGCAACCTGTAGAACGTTACATTTTGTAGGCACATTTATGGTTTTTTGCATACTGTTTTGGGGCTTATTTACTCAGACTTGGTGGGGTTTAGCCTTTATCCCACTTACTGGGTATGGCTTTGCATGGGTAGGTCATTTCTTTTTCGAGAAAAACAAACCTGCTACTTTCCAATACCCAATATTTAGTCTTGCATCTGATTTTATGCTTTTTTTCGACATGTTAACTAAAAAACAGCCTTTTAACCCTAACAAACATCAAGATTAATATACCAATTCAACCACTTTCATCCCTTGTGCTTGCCAACCTTTAAATCCTCCTCCAAGGTTTATTACTTTTTGAAAACCATTATTAGATAATATTGTACTTGCCACATAACCTCTAAGCCCCCTAGCACAATATACTATTGTAGGTAAACTAGTATTTAATGATTCTAAACCATTTCTTAAATTTTCCAAAGGGATATTAATTGCATCTTCTATTACACCTTCTTTTTCAACTTCATCCTCATTACGCACATCAACCAATTGAATTTTTTGTCCTTCTTTGATAATTCGTTTTAAATTTTGCACACTTATATCCTCAATACCAGTTTTCAATATATTAGTACCAATAAAACCAGCAACTACTACAGGATCCTTGGCGGTAGAAAAAGGAGGAGCATAAGCTAAATCTAAATTTGGTAAATCATCCAAGGTAAGTTTAGCATAAATAGCAGTACTCAATACATCAATACGTTTATCTACACCTTTTAAACCAAAAATTTCTGCTCCTAATATAGTTTTATCACTATTTGAGTAATAAACTTCTATGAACAAATCCGTCTGATCGGGATAAAAACTTGGTGTAGAAGGAGCTACAAAAAAAATAGATGAATAATCAATTCCTTCTTTAGATAAACTTTCTGTATTTAGTCCGGTTCTACCTAAGGTATATTCAAACACTTTAACAATAGATGTTTTATAGGCACCTTTAAAAATCTCATTTCCCCCAGAAGCATTTGCTCCAGCTGTTCTACCTCCCTTATTAGAATGTGTTCCCATTGGAAAATAATCGTGCTTACCAGTTTGAATATTCTTAATGCTAGCACAATCACCTGCTGCATAAATATCAGGAAGTGTCGTTTCCATTCTTTCATTCACTATTAGAGCTCCATTTCCAAGTGCAGCTGCCCCTTTAGTAGTAAGTAAACTGGTATTTGGTTTACCTCCTATTCCTATAAGCAAATAGTCAATTTGTATTTCATTTCCATTACCTAAAACTCCACCTACAATTTTATTATCAATAATTTTAATGCTTTTCAATGTTGAATTAGTAAACACTGTCACTCCCTCCCGTTCTAATATGTTTTGCGACATATTACCAAACTTTTCATCACAAGCAGATAAAACACTTTTACCTCTTTCAATAACACTTACATTTTTACCTGCTTTATTAAGGTTCTCAGCAACTTCTATCCCAATTAGCCCTGCTCCTAAAACAACAATGTTTTTCTTATTCTCTAGTACACCATCTTTAATAATTTTATCATAATTTTCAATGCTACGCACGTTACTCCAATTTTGGGCAATATCAAGACCATCTATTGGGGGCACAAAAGGGGATGCTCCAGCTGCAAAGATTAATTTATCATATTTGTAATTTCCTTTGGATGTTTTTACCTCATGATTATCAGGATTTATTTCAATCACTTCTTCTTCCAATCTAACATCAATATTAAATCGATCCCGTAATAAATCAGGCTCTACTATCATCAATTTTTTCCTTTCGTTTATTTTGCCCGAAAGAGCATAAGGAATACCACATGTAGCATAACTTACAAACCGAGTTTTTTCGAATAAAACAATTTCGGCTTCTTCATTTGTTCTTCGAGCCTTTGCAGCAGCCGATGGACCTGCAGAAAGACCTCCTATTACAATAATTCGTTGTTTCATGTTTGTATAATCTTTGTACGCAAAATTATTATTAACAATTGAGTTTTAGTGTGACATAAGTAACATATGATAATTATTTATTCCAGTTAAGATGATTCCTAAACTTAATGTTATGTTTGCTTCAATGATACTAGATATTCTATACAAAGACAACCATATAGTAGCTGTAAACAAACCTCATGGACTATTAGTACACCGCTCTTCAATAGCAAAAAACGCCTCGGAATTTGCAATGCAAATACTACGAGACCAGATTAACCAACATGTTTTTACAATACATAGACTTGATAGAAAAACAGGTGGTGTGTTATTATTCGCATTAAATGAAGACACGCATAGGGCTATGCAAAAACAATTTGCGGAGAACTTGATAAAAAAAACTTACAGAGCTATTGTTAGAGGTTATACAGAAGACGAAGGAGTAATTAATTACCCCTTAAAACGTGATGATGGGAAAATTCAGGAAGCCTTAACAAAATATAAAACACTACAACAAACCGAAATAGATGTCCCGTTTGGTAAGTTTAATACTTCACGTTACTCTTTGGTAGAAATTTATCCGCAAACAGGTAGAATGCACCAAATAAGAAAACACTTTGCTCATATTCTACATCCAATAATAGCTGATCGTCCACACGGGTGCAATAAGCAAAATAAGATGTTTAAAGAAAAATTTAATATGGACACCATGCTTCTGCATGCAAAATCTGTGAGCTTCAATCACCCTTATACAAATGAAACTATTAACATCACAGCTGATATTCAGTCCGAATTAAAAAGAATGATAAAGCAACTAAAATTCAACTCCTCTATTTTGAATGATTAGCTAAGTAATTGACTCAATTTATATTTATACTCTTTTACATTGCAAAAATTTATTTCAATTGTATAGCATCCACAAAACCTAGAAAATAATTCCAATTTATTTACAAGGAGAGTGAAAAACTGATCATCAGCAATGAAATTAGGTTCAAACCACAAGGATTTCACTGTAAACATACCTGTTTTTCTATCTGCTTTAGGATCTAGCCTTCCTACAAACTGATTTTTATAAAGTAATGGCAAACAATAATATCCATATTTTCTTTTTGCCTCAGGCACATAACATTCAATTTGATAATCAAAATTAAAAAGTTCTTTCAGCCGTTTACGTTGAATTACAAGATTGTCGAATGGTGAAAGAATGTGTAGACTTTTGTTATCTGTATCAACAAATGAAGAATCAAAAGTATAATATTCCTGATTTAGATTCTTAATATTAACTTTTATCACCTCACCATTTTTTAGTTTGGCTTTCAACACCTTACTTAATATTGGTTTTATTCCTTTAATCAAATAATTAATTTCATTTATAGAAACCAGCCCTTGAGATTTAATAGATCTCATAATTAGGTACTCAACGTAATCATCAATTGTTGGAATACTTTTATCAATATCATCAGGAAGAACTCTATCGGTTAAATCATATACTTTCTGAAATCCATTCCGATGAGATACCATCAACCTTCCCTCCATGAATAATTGTTCAAGAGCTATTTTTGTAGGTTTCCAAGTATACCATTCACCCCTTCCATTCTTGTTATGTTTGAAATCTTTTGATTGTAATGGCCCTTCTTTTTTTATCCTGTTAATTACACTTTTGATGACTTTATCATCCTTTTCAAACCAATGATTTTTACCTTTTTTGTATTCACTTTTTCTATATAAGCTAAACCTATAATCATCCATGGGTAAATAAGAAGCAGCATGACTCCAGTATTCAAATATTTGTTTCTTGGAAAGAAGTTTATTCAATTCCTCATTGTCATATTCATTATTACGAGTAAACAGCACATGGTTATGCGCTCTTTCAGCTACAGACAAAGTGTCAATTTGCACATATCCCAAATGCTTAATTACTGACAAAGTATTTTGAATACCACTTAAACCAAGTAGTTGAGCATTGACGATCCGAGCTCGTGCCTCCTCTATTGAAATATTTATTGTAGTATTCAATTTAATTTCTATTAAAGATTTAAAGGTCGTTTCCTTCAGTTAAGTGTATTAATTAACAATAAGCATAAAACTAGAAGAAAAGATAGAAACATAACAGAAGTAAATACTTAATAACAAGTGTTTACTAAATTAGAGAATCCTGTATATTTGTTTATAAGCTAGTAATAAGCTAAACTTAAAAATATGAGATTCTTATCATTTTTATTTATTCTGATGATTTCCATCAATGGCTACGGTCAAAATCAAGATATCTACCAAATAAATGTAAAAAGTTTAGTTGTACACAGCAAGGCTAATTCTGAAAGCAAAATTGTAGGAAAATTAAACAAAGGTGATGCTTTTGTGATTCTCTCTGTAAAAGATGACTGGCATGAAATAAAATTTGGAGAGAAGAAAGGGTATATTTTAGGGCCTTCTTTAGATCAAAGTGAATTTTGGACTAAGAGGGCGACTTCAAAAAGCGAGAAAACCAAAGTAGTATGTGAAGATTTTACTAGTCAATTTGATCAAAAAATGAATAACTATCTACAAATAAATGCAGGTACAGGTAGAGATTTAGTAGTTAAACTTATGAAACAATCCCCTACGGAAGACGTCTGTATTAGAAGTATTTATATTGATGCTAATAGTGAAATAAAGATAAAAAATATCCCAGAAGGAAATTATTATGTAAAAGCAGCTTATGGCAATAATTGGAAGCTAAATAATATTAACGGTATCTGTTATGGAAAATTTGAAACCGATGCTATATATGAAAAAGGAGCTGATATTTTTGACTTTAATATTATAAAAACGGAAAAGGGGCATCAAGTTCCCTCCTATCAACTTACATTAGAAATTATCACTAGTAATCCTGACGGAAAAGTTGTTGAAAACCAAATAAGCGAAGAGGAGTTTAATAACTAAACCCTTTCTTCGCCTATTGTTATTTTTCTTACTATAACGAATTAAGACTGTGCCATCCTCCACCATTGTAGCATTCTACACCACTACTTTTTAATATAGATTTTGCTGAACCACTTCGCATACCGCTAGCACAACATACTATTACAGGTTTATTCATTTTTTTAATTCGCTCCACCTGTCCTCTGATTTTATCTAGAGGAATGTTTTGTGACCCTTTAATATTTCCTGATGAAAATTCACCTTTAGTTCTAACATCAATAATAACAGCACCGTTACTTAAAGCTTCACGTAGTTGTTCTTTCCTTTTACCAAATCCTAATAAGTCTAATAATCCCATATCAATTTTTAAATTTCCTCAAAACTATTATTCCTTTTTAACTCCGCATGTAACACATGTTACTTTAGAAAAGTATTATTAGTATTCACAACCATATTTCATCATAAATAAAAAAAACATTAGCACTTTTGTCACAAAACTCTTTTAGGGTTGTCTACTTATATAAGTAGAGAAATTCTCTACCATAATATATAATCAGTAATCTTACTAATAATGATCATCATCTTAATATTTTTTGTAGCTACTTGGTACTTATCTTTATTTTTCCAAACCTTTTTCTTGCATCGTTACTCAGCTCACAAGGCTTTTACTATGAGTTCGTCTACTGAAAAAGTTTTTTACTTCCTAACATGGTTATTTCAGGGGCCAAATTATTTAAGCCCTTATGGCTATGGTGTAATGCACCGCATGCATCATGCATTCGCTGATACTCCAGAAGATCCTCATTCTCCTAAATATGATGAATCTATTTGGAAAATGATGTGGAAAACTAAAACCATTTATTCGACCATTACTAATAGAACAATGAAAGTTGATACCCGTTTTACGGATGGAGTTCCTGATTGGTTACCATTTGATAAATTTGCTCGTTCATGGTATTCAAGACTTTCTTGGGGCGCATTATATGTAGCATTCTACTGGCAATTTGCTACAGTATGGTGGGTGTGGTTATTTCTTCCTATACAACTTTTATTTTCTCCTATTCACGGAGCTATCATTAATTGGTTTGCACACAAATACGGGTATAGAAACTTTGAAGTAGGTGATACCTCAAGAAACTTTTTGCCTCTTGATTTTCTTATGATGGGAGAAAGCTATCATAACAACCACCATGCAAATGGTAATAGCCCTAATTTTGGTGTGAAATGGCATGAGCTAGACCCTACATATTTTGTAATTAGACTCCTAAACGGAATTGGAGTGATTAATATTAAAAAAAGTAAATCAGTAAAGCTTAACAATCTTAATAAAGCTGCATAAATCATAATTTCAATTCGAAGAAAAAGAGGTGGTATCATAGTATCACCTCTTTTTTTATTTTTTACCTTTCAGCTATGAAGGGAAAAATATTCTTCCTAAGTGGTTTAGGTGCTGACAAAAGAGCTTTTGATGCATTAAAGCTTAATTTTAATAATAGAATCAAACATGTTGAATGGCTTTTTCCAACAAAAAAGGAAACATTTAACCATTATGCAAAACGAATTGTTGACCATTATCAAATTACACAATCGGATGTACTGGTAGGATTATCATTTGGTGGGTTGATGGCTGTTGAAATCCAACATATATTAAATAACGACAAGGTAATTCTTATATCAAGTGCCAGTTACCGAAAAGAATTGCATCCATTTTTTCGATTTACAAGTAGACTTCATTTAAATCGTCTTATTCCAAAAAGAAAATTTAATCAGCCTAATCAATTAATCTATAAAGGATTTAGCATTAAAACAGAATCTCACAAACAGTTATTGAATAGCATTTTTAAAGATACTAATGTGGATTTTGTACAATGGGCTATTCGCCAAATGGGACATTGGAAAAGAAAAAAACGAAGTAATGCTATCGTCAAAATACATGGTGATAAAGACTTAATGATACCTATCCACAATTCCAATAATGACTACACCATAAAAGGTGGCGGGCATTTTATGGTCGTGGATAGAGCTGAAGAAGTCTCAAATATTCTCAACAAAATAATTACTTAGTCTCACTAATCCCCAAAAGAAATGCCTATTCCTTTAGCTGCTTTTACTGTAAATGAATCTGGGTTGACAGTATTATAGTCTTTAATAGCATCAAGTAACGGCACACTTACTACATCCTGACTTTTCCAAGCTACCATTCTTCCATATTCTTTGTTCAGTACCATCTCAAACGCCTTCACTCCAAAAAGTGTAGCTAAAACACGATCAAAAGCAATAGGAGTCCCTCCTCGTTGCGTATGCCCCAGTACGGTTTCTCGAATTATTGCCTTACATCCTGCTGCCTTAAGTTGTTCTGAAAGTTCGTAGGCTACACCTCCTAGTCTGGCTTTTCCATAACCTACTTCATTACTTTCTTGCGAAAACGTAGTACCACCTTTTGGTCTGGCCCCCTCGGCAATCACAATATTAGCAAAGCCTTTTCCTTTGGAATATCGAAGATTAAGCCGTTCAACAATTTTATCAACATCATATGGTATTTCAGGGATTAAACATACCTCAGCACCTCCTGCAATTGCTGTATGTAAAGCTATCCATCCAGCATCTCTTCCCATTACTTCCATTATCATCACCCGATGATGACTTTCAGCCGTAGTTACCAATCGATCGAAACTATCAGTAGCAATTTGAACTGCTGTTCTAAATCCAAATGTTAAATCAGTAGATGAAAGGTCATTATCAATTGTTTTTGGCACTCCAATAATATTTACCCCTTTTTCATACAACTGTTGAGAAATGGACTGTGAGCCCTCTCCCCCAATATTTATCACAGCCTCTACATCTAAATCTTCTAGTCGTTGAATCAATTCGTCTGATCGATCCATATTTACTACACTTCCATCAGGCTGCTCAATAGGGAAATCAAATGGATTACCTTTATTAGTGGTTTTTATTATTGTTCCACCTTTAACGTGAATTCCAGCAGTATTTTCATTGCCCAGATTAATCACTTCCATAGGGTTATTCAAGACCCCATTAAAAGCCTCAACACTACCTAATATTTCCCAGTTTTTTTCCTGACCTGCCCTTTTTACTATTGCTCGCAACACTGCATTAAGCCCTGGACAATCACCACCTCCAGTGGATACAATTAATTTTCTTTTTGTAGATTTTTCCATAAACAAAAGATATAAAAGTTCATTACAAATTCGAAGAAGAATTGAAGAAGAATTTATTTTACTTATTTTCGATACTTAATCTTTATTGTGAGTCAACTTGAACTAAATAATCCAAATTTCCAAAGTAGAGAAACACTCTTTGCTAATATTATTTTACCAATTCCTCTACCAAAGTCATTCACTTATCGTATTCCTGTGGATATGGAAAAAGACTTGCTTATAGGAAGTCGGGTTATTGTTCCTTTTGGAAGAAGAAAGATATTAACAGGAATTGTTCTACTTATCCACTCTTCTCCTCCTCAAAATTATGAAGCTCGGTACATTTTAGATGTGCTTGATCATTCACCAATAATGACAGGAAATCAACTTGAATTAATACAGTGGATTGCTAGTTATTACATGTGTACAGTCGGTGAAGTGATGAACATAGCATTGCCAACTGGATTAAAAATAAGTAGTGAATCTAAAGTACAGCTTCATCCTCATTTTAAATTAGACAATGAAGAAACACCACTTACGGAAAAAGAGGGGATATTGATATCAACGTTAAAGCAACAAGAAGCACTTACTTATGAGGATATTAGCCAATTACTTGGTGTAAAAACCATTCACCCTGTCATAAAATCATTAATACAAAAAGAAGCCATAATACTTTTCGAGGAAGTAAAAGAAAAATACAAGCCAAAAATTGAATCACGATTCAGGTTAACAGAGAAGTATGCAAAAAACGAATCGCTACTGGAAGAACTTTTTCGTAGTCTCGAAAAAAAACCAAAGCAAACAGATATTCTTCTAAAGTATTTACAATTAGTTTCTGTATTTAAAAATTCAAATGAAAATATTGAAGGGCTACCAAAATCAATAATTAAATCGAATAGTCTATCTCACTCCTCTTTAAAAACTCTAGAGAAAAATGGTGTGTTTGAAGTATTTGATAAAATCATTTCCAGATTCAATGATATTCCTGATAACATAGATCATGATTTTCAATTAAGTGATGATCAAACATATGCTAAAGATGAAATTCTTTCGGGATTTAATAAAAATAAGACTGTATTACTTCATGGAGTTACAGGTAGTGGTAAAACAGAAATTTATATTAGTCTTATCCAAGATGCCCTTGAAGGAGGTAATCAGGTATTATATCTTTTACCTGAAATAGCACTTACTACACAAATTGTAACAAGACTCCGAAAAGTATTTGGTAGCAAAATGGGAGTTTACCATTCTAAATTTTCTGACAATGAACGAGTAGAAGTTTGGAATGGTGTGTTATCTGGAAAATTTTCGCTTGTTGTTGGCGTGCGTTCTTCTGTATTTCTTCCATTCGACAATTTGGGGTTAATTATTGTGGACGAAGAACACGAAAACTCCTACAAGCAATACGAACCAGCCCCACGTTACAATGCTAGAGATGTTGCAATTTATATGGCACAAGCACAACATTCCAAAGTACTTTTGGGCTCTGCAACTCCATCCATTGAATCTTATCACAATACCAAAACAGAAAAATACCAACTTGTAGAATTAAACAATAGATATGGAGAGGCTAAACTTCCAAAGATAGTTTTAGTAGACACTTTAAAAGAAAAAAAACGTAAAACCTTAAAAAATGATTTTACATCTGTATTAGTTAATTCTGTTGAACAGCGTATCACAGATCATGAACAAGCTATTATTTTTCAAAATAGAAGAGGATACTCTCCTTATGTGAATTGCGATACATGTGGCTGGATACCAAAATGTGAAAACTGTTCAGTTAGTCTCACTTATCATTTATATAAAAATGAATTGAGTTGTCACTACTGTGGTCATAAAGCACCTGTATCAACTCATTGCGGAGCATGTGAGTCTACAAAAATCATCACTGTTGGATATGGTACAGAAAAACTAGAAGAAGATTTACAACTTATTTTTCCTGACATTAATATCCAACGCATGGATTTAGATACAACAAGGAATAAGTACAGTTATCAAAGGATTATAGATGCTTTTGAAAAGGGTGAAATTGATGTTCTAGTAGGTACACAAATGGTAACAAAGGGATTAGATTTTGATAAAGTTAGTTTGGTAGGTGTACTTGATATTGATCGTATGCTACATTTTCCTGATTTTCGATCGTTAGAACGAACATTTCAACTAGTTACCCAAGTAAGTGGCAGAGCAGGAAGAAGAAAGAAGCAAGGCGAAGTAGTAATACAAACAAATAATACCGAACAACCTATTCTGAAATTAATCGTCAATAATGATTACCAAAAACTATATGATAGTGAAATTATTGAAAGGCAAAAATTCAATTACCCACCTTTTTATAGACTCATTAGCATTACAATAAAAAACAAAGAAAAGAAAATATGCCATGAAACCGCTTACAAACTTGTCAATTTACTAATAGCTAAATTAGGAAAAACCAGAATATTAGGTCCTGAAGAACCTGTAATAAATAAAATAAGAAATCAGTTTATCATGAAAATATTAGTAAAGCTTGAAAAAGATAAAGTAGCTTTAGGAAAGGCGAAAATTATCGTTAAAGAAATATCCGAAACACTTCTTCAGGAACGTAATTTAAAATCAAGTCGAGTAATTTTAGATGTAGACCCCTATTGATATGTATTTTTTTTAAATTATACCTAAGAAAGAATCCATATTTAAAAAAACTCTCAAACAGGGACTTCTATTTCTATTGTAGTACCTTTACCCATTTTGCTCTTAATATCAATGGTACCATTCATCCTATCTATGGCCTGTTTTACAATATACATACCCAGTCCTGAGCCATCTGATTTTTCAGTAGCCCTAAAAAACATATCAAATACTTTATCCAAATATTCTTTTGAGATTCCTATACCATTATCTTCAAATAGTACAGTATACTTATCCTCTGCAATACTAATTGATATTTTTAAATAGCTATCCTTAGAATTTGTATTTCTATATTTATAAGCATTTGAAATAATATTAGAAAAAACTATCCTGTTATGTAAAACATCTATTTTTAATATTTTTTTCCCTCTTGCAAAAGAGGTTTCTATTCTAAATTGATTAAATCCATCCAGATATTCTAAATCTGAAAAGCAATCAGCTATTAAGTTTTCAAGATTAGCCTCTTCCTTTTTAATGTCCATTCTACTAGCCATACTATAGTCAAGCATTGATTTAATAAAATCATCCATTTTAAGAATACGGTCATCAATTTTATTAACGTAATCGTTATCAAATTGAGGATTATCCATTTTCATGAGATTAGTAAGCCCTAATATCGAGCGTAATGGAGACCTTAAATCATGTGACGTTTTATATACCAACTGATCAAGTTCAAAATTTCTATCTGAAAGTTCATTAAGCGTCTCAACCAAACTATCTCTATTTGAACGTAATTCTTCATTAGAAGACTCCAATTCTTTTTCCTTCTGAGCAAGTGTTATATTTCTTTCTAAAAATTCAGCATTTAGATTATTCAATTTTTCAGTCACCTGTTTTTCAATACTAATATCTCGGATGGCACCATCATAAATGTCATTCCCTTCATGATCTGTTGTTAAGACGAAACTATCTAAACCCCAAAACATACTACCATCTTTTCGTTTGAAATGAGTTTCTAATTTAGATCCCTTTTCAAAATTTTCATGTGTTTTTCTTTCTCTATCTACTGGGTCAACATATAGAGAATGAGAATCCACTTTTAATATCTCTTCTGCATTATTATACCCAAACATTTTTACAAAAGCATCATTTACATATATCAAAGCTCCTTTTGAATGGCTTCTATAAATTCCATCGGGTATATTTTTATTAATCGAAGATAAAATCATTTCATTTTCTTCAATTTTAAGTTGGTTTTGTCTTTGTTCAGTAATATCACGAATAGCACCATCAAAAATATTTCTGCCATTATGATCTTTGGTTAACATAAAACTGTTCAAACCCCAGAATGTGGTTCCATCTTTTCTTTTAAATTGTGTTTCAATATTTGACCGATATCCCGTTTTTAAAATTGATGGTGTTTCTCCTTTTCTGTCTACTGGATTAGCATATAAATCTAATGATTCGACCTTCAGTATTTCTTCTGCATTATTATAACCAAACATTTTGGCAAAGGCATCATTTGCATAAACTAAGCCTCCTACAGAATAGCTTCTATATAATCCTTCCGATATGTTTTTATTGATTGAAGTTAATAGTTTTTCATTGCTCTCAATTTTTTGTTGAATTTTTTTCTTACTTGTAATATCACTGCTCATTAATAGTATCGACCTTTTTCCTTTGAATTCCACCAATGATCCATTCGTCAAAAACCATCGTTCTATACCATCATTTGATTTGCGTTCATACTCAATTGAGTTAGTAGTTCCCTTATCAAATAAATTATTGATAATTTCTTTCATCAAAACTACTTCATGTTTCTCCAAATGATCATCTATTAATGTCCCTAGAAGTTGCTCTTTTGGAGCTGCAAGCAAATGTTGGTTTTTAGTATATATTTCCTCAAATCTTCTTTCTTCTGAGAGGATAAATACTAAATCTGGATTAGAATTTAATACAGCATTTATTTTAGCTTGGCTTTCTTTCTCTCGTTCATACGATCTTGCCTGAGAAATTTTTATTGCTACTAATGAAGCTACCGTTTCTAAAATATTTTGATGAAAAGTAGTGAAAAAACTCTTTTTAGAATGTTCTGAATCAATTACTCCTAACAATTTATCTCCAAAAAGTAATGGCACAGCAATTTCAGAACCATTTACCTGAAAATCTGGCACGTACCTATCATCTTTTTCTACATCATTAATGATTTCACTTTCCTTACTACCAGCAACATAACCTACTATTCCTTCACTCATTAAAAGTGTAAGTGGAGATTTTAACTGTCTGTATCCAGCCACCTTCTTCCCATAACCAGAACGCTGAACAAGTTGATTATCATCAGTAAGTATGTATAACACTAAGTCTTCAAGGCCTAATGTTTTCCCACAGCTTTCAGCAAAATTCCATAGTACTTCTTCCTCTTCTTTTAGTGGGAAAATAGCTTCAATAATTGAATTAATTGTTAACTGAAATCGTTCATTTAATTCTAGGGTTAATCTGTTTTCTTTCTGTTGCGTAATATCTTTTACGATAGCGACTACTCTTTTATCCTTGCCTAACATCACACTATTTAACACAACTTCTACCCAAAGTTTTTCTCCAGATACCTTTACATTTCTCCATTCAAAAGTTTGAGATTGCCCATTAGCAGCCTTTTGAATAAGTGTTTGTGCATTTGTAAAGTTATACTCCTGATCATTAGTTGAAATCAATGACACTCCCTTCCCCATCAACTGCTTTGAAGAATAGCCATAGAATTCCTCACATGCTTTATTAACATAAAGTACTTCACCAGTTTCACTGTCATGAACAAAAACTACTGCTTCTATTGTATCTATGATTGGGTTTAAATCTATCATAAAGTTTATCGAATCATTTAAGTTAAGTTTTTTATTGGTTATAAAAAACTATCTCTATTTTTGATTCGTTTAAATACTTTAACTATAATAAATGCGATTATTTTTTAAGCTTTTACTTTTTACTTTTTGTGTTTTTTTAGTTTCTTTTTCTGGAGTTTCACAGCCTTCTCGTACTAATTACGAGCTTACAGAAAAAATGAAACAAGCAATAGCATTAATGGAGATCGAAGATTACACGAGTGCAAATACTATTTTTAGAAATATTTTAGCCACTGAAAAAGTGCTTCCCAACAATCTATCATACCATTTTGCACTTACTTTGTATCATATAAAACAATATAAAAACAGTAGTAACTTCAATAAAAAATATCTCAACTTAACAGGTAAAGCAGGTGATTATTACACACAATCACTTCAATTGGAGGAATTACTAGATCAAGCTTTTACTGAAATCAGGCAATGCGAATTATGCGATATTAATGGATACCAATTGATTACATGCACCTTCTGTCAAGGTGAAAAAAATATTATTGAAGCATGCTCTAAATGTAGAGCTGTTGGTATTATTTCTTGTCAGAAGTGCAAAGGAGAAGGGGTAGTTATTACAACTGATACATTTGGTGAAAATAAATATCAAACCTGCGATCGCTGTTCAGGAAAAGGGCTTCATACATGTGACCTTTGTGAAGGTAAAAAACAACTTAATTTAGTATGCAATGCTTGTTTAGGAACTGGGAAAGAAAGTTCAAAGTCTATTTGTACTCATGGTCATAACCACTAATACTATTTACAGTACTTTGCTAAGGCTTTTTCTGCTTCTTTGATTTCGAGATTTTTGGCCAGTGTGAAATCATTACAAGCACTACTCATTTGTTTCAATATTACTCTGGCTGTACCTCTGGCAAGGTAGGCTTGCCCATAGTTTTTATTAATACTAATAGCTGCATTGTAATTTTTCAAAGCATCATTTACCTTTCCCAACTTTTGATTTGCATTGCCCTTTAAATAATGACTTAAAGAATTATCACTATCTACATTTACAGCTTTATCAAAAAAGAATAAAGCATTGGTATAATCCTTTACTCTGTAATGATATTGACCTATACTTTGCAAAGAAAGCAAATGTCTGTCGTTCATATCAAGAACAATTTCATAGTTTTTTAATGCCTGGTCGTATTTTTTTAATGCCTCCAAAGCTCTTCCTTTATTATAAATAACTTCTAAATCTCCAGGGTGATATTCTAAATAAGCATCATAAGCAATAATTGCTTCAGCATATTTTCCTTGATTATATAACCCATCTCCTTCTGATGATTTTTCTGTTGAACAACCCACCAATAATATCACAACCAAAGCTACTATACCCAAATACTTCATTCTTAACAATTTTAAAAAGATAATGGCAATGAAATACTTCATTGCCATTTATAGAATTTGATGCAAAAGTAGTTAAAAAATTATCAGCTACATTATGTTATCCATGATAAATCTATTTAAACTCCTCTATAAGTTTGTGCTTCACTGTATCCCATTCTTCAGGTGGTGGATCTCCTTTTTCGAACAAATAAAGTAGCCTGTCAACCAACTCTACTTTATATCCAAACTTGTTAACCAAGTCTTTACAAAATTCAACTTCATTATCATCTACTACACCATCTGCATACACCATAAGTAGTACATCATAGAGCTGATCCATTTTTTCACCATCATCATCAGGAATATATAACTTCACCCCCTTCTTACTATCCAAAATGCTTCTCACTTGTCTTTCCTTCAACCCATATTTTTCACCAATTTTATAAAGTAAATCTTTCTCCTTTTCATGCAAATGACCATCAACATTAGCTAATGCAAGTAAGTTTCTTACATGTTTCTTTTTATATGAAAGATATTGATATTCAAAAAAACCAATCATAGCATTTATATTTAGTTAAGACCTTTTCCACAAACGTTGGGTGAGAGCAATTACCTCATCCAAGTCATTCTTTTTTAATTCTAATCGTTTAGCAATATTAAGGCAAAGTTCATATTCTTTTTCCTCTATTTCACCATCTATCATTGTAATAAATACAATATCAGCCAATTGTTCTTCCTTATCTACTTCACTTTCTGGTATAATAAATTCAAGTTGATCAGCATTATTAATAATTTTAGTAACCTCTTCATTAGGCAAACCAAACTCTTCAGCCTGTTCTTCTAAAAATTCCCTTTCATCATCATCCAAGTAACCATCTACCATTGCAACCGCTACCAAGTTTTTAAAATGAGCTAGCTTTACCTCTCTTTCACTATTTTTCATTGTTATAAAACAATCATATTAGAAATATATCAAAAAATCAATTCACATAAAATTACTATTAAAATTAACTTATCATATATTAATTAATTTCTTCTTTAAGTATTCTTCGAAGTATTTTTCCTACATTCGATTTTGGTAATTCAGCTCTAAATTCAACATGTTTAGGTTGTTTATAGCCAGTTAAATTTTCGTTACAATACTGGTTTATTTCTTCTTCAGTTAATGATGGGTCTGACTTTACTATAAAAGCTTTAACTACTTCAGTTGATTTAGCATCAGGAACACCAACTACTGCTACTTCCAACACTTTAGGATGATCGGCTAAAACGTTTTCAATTTCGTTTGGATAGACATTAAATCCAGATACGTTAATCATATCTTTTTTTCTGTCAACAATTTTAAAGAAACCATCTTCCTGCATCATACCTACGTCTCCTGTCCTAAACCATTCTTTATCAAAGAACACCCCATTATTGTCTAATTTCCAATATCCTGACATCACTTGAGGTCCTCTAGCACAAATTTCTCCTATCTCTCCTTGCTTTAATTGCTTTCCTTCTTCATCAAAAATACCCATTTCCGTACTTGGCATTGGCAACCCTATTGTTCCTATTTGTTCTGTTCGATCAAGTGGATTAACAGATAATACCGGAGATGTTTCACTAAGCCCATACCCTTCACACAATGTACAACCAGTAACCTCTTTCCATTTTTTTGCTACAAAATCCTGAACAGCCATACCTCCTCCAATCGATGCTTTTAATTTAGAGAAATCTACTTCATTTATATTCTTTTGATTTAGCAAGCCATTAAACAATGTATTTACCCCTGTAAATATTGTGATTTGGTGTTTCTTTAACTCTTTAATAAAACCTGGCATATCGCGAGGGTTTGTTATCAACACATTTTTGGCACCTGTTTTAAAAAATAAAATGCCATTTACTGTTAAAGCAAATATGTGGTACAATGGAATTGCTGTAAGTATTACTTCTCTATCACTTTCTTTCATCAAAGGTGAGAACCAATGATTTATTTGAATAGTATGATTAACAATATTTCGATGACTTAACATAGCTCCTTTTGACACACCTGTAGTACCACCAGTGTATTGTAAAAAAGCTAGATCATCCTTATTCATTTCTGGTCTTACATATTGATATTTAGCCCCTTTTTTAAGTACTTGTTTAAATGATACTGCCATTGGTATGTTATACTTAGGCACCATCTTCTTAATCTTCTTTACCACAAAATTCACTAAAGCTCCTTTTAGCCCTCCTAGCATATCACCTAAACCAGTAACAATGATTTTTTTTGTGTCAATATTGGGCAATACCTTTTCTAGGTTACTTGCAAAGTTTGAAATAACTAAAATGGCAGATACCTCAGCATCCTTAAACTGATGTTCCATTTCACGAGGAGTATAAAGTGGGTTTGTATTTACAACAACAAGCCCAGCTTTAAGAGATCCGATTAAGGCAATAGGGTATTGCAAACAGTTTGGCATTTGTATAGCAATTCTATCTCCTTTCTTAAGATTAAACTCATGCTGTAAGTAGGCAGCAAAGTTAGTTGATAAACTATCAATTTGACCATAGGTCAGTATTTTACCCATATTCTCATAAGCAGGCCTGTCTGCGTAATTTTCGAAACATTCTTCAAAAAGCTCTAACAAGCTATTATATTGATCTATTTCAATTTTAGCAGGTATGCCTTTGGGATATTGAGCAATCCATGGAAAGTCAGCCATTTTTTTTAGTGTTAATGTAAAACATCATTTATACTGCAAAATAATTATTATTTAATGCAATCAACACAATGGATGAAATAATTGAAATAAAAAAAGCCTCACAGGCATGAATGAGGCTTTTTGGTTACGTGTAATATTAAACTATTTTTTTTGCTGTAGGAGAAGGATTCGAACCTCCACGAAGCAGTTAGCTACAATACAATTTTAAAGTGGTCAATCCCAGCCTAAGCTTATATTGCGTTTGTCCTGTTATCTTCACCCCCGAGACAGGAGG
>JAOUKH010000177.1 GCA_029882685.1 Cyclobacteriaceae bacterium | reverse complement strand
CCTAATACTTTCTAGTCGAGCTATTTTTTTATTGTTAGTTTTTACGATAGTCCATGGGCAAAATGAAGTATGGGTTAGACTAAACATTTGTTCTTTATAATACGAGTATTTTTCCCAAAGATCTTGTCCTTTTTGATCTACGGGACTGAGTTTCCATTGTTTTAAAGGGTTTTTACTTCGTGATGAAAATCGTTTGGCTTGTTCTTCTTTGCTAATAGAAAACCAAAGCTTAATTATTACCACACCGTCTTCAAATAGCATGTGTTCAAACTCAGGTACTTGTCTCATAAATCGGCTATATTCTTCTTTTTCACAAAATCCCATCACAGGTTCAACAACTGCTCGGTTATACCAACTCCTGTCAAAAAGTACAATCTCTCCTGCATTAGGCATTACATTAATGTATCTTCTAAAATACCATTGTTTTTTCTCAAGATCAGTAGGCTTTGTAAGTGCCACTACTCTCATAGAACGGGGATTGAGGTGTTCAGTGAAACGCTTTATTGCACCTCCTTTACCTGAAGCATCTCTTCCTTCAAATATTATTGCAACTCTTAATTTTTTCTTACTAATCCACGATTGTAGTTTTACTAACTCTACCTGAAGGTCACGTAATTGATTTTCGTAATCTATATTAAAATCTATTTTTTTTACACTCCTATTATGTTGAGATAAAACACTCCTGAGTTCTTCTTTGGTTTTTATAGTGCCAAATTCTTCTTCTGTAATCAGTTTGCTGCCTTTTTTCATTTTGAGTGTAGAAATATTATTTCGCACATTATTTATGTAACAATATGCGATCATTAGAAGTCTATTTTTTTACTAAAATACTATTTGAATTGAATATCTTCAGTATAACTAATAAATATTGAGTCGATGGGTAATAAAATTTATTGCTGTTATGAGAATTTCATATATATTTGCAGACCGACCAGTCGGTCTTATTACTTATGGAGCAATTATTAGAACCAAAGATTAATACAAGAGATTTCATTATTGCTAAAGCAGCTGAACTATTCAATTTACATGGATATAACGGTTGCTCGATGAGTGATATTATGAAAGCAACTCATCTTAAAAAGGGAGGTATTTATAATTATTTTAAAAGTAAGGATGAAATAGCGGTCGAGGCTTTTAACTATAGTTATAAGAAAATAATCGAAAGGTTCAGAAGTAAACTTGATTATGACAAAAGTTCAGTAGAAAAGTTGTTTTCTATCATTGAGGTATATGCAAGTTTTATTTCCAAACCATTGATGAAAGGTGGATGCCCTATTTTTAATACAGCTGTTGATGCTACAGATAATCATCCAGCTCTAAAAGAACGTGCTAAAAAGGGTATTGACTCACTTCAAAAGTATATTGAGATTAAAGTTGAGGAAGGAATAGAATGCGGAGAATTTAAAACCAATTGTGAGCCATCAAAAATCGCTTCTTTAATGATTATAAATCTTGAAGGAGCGATAATTATGTCGAGAGTACATGGTAATGATGAACACATGTTACTAACAGTAGAGTTATTGAAAGATTACATTAATAAATGTAGAACATAGGAACTATTTTTTTACACAACAACAGACCGAGCGGTCTTTTTTATGAAAAAGAAAACAAAACTTCCATTTATATTAAGATTTATACACTGGGCATTTCCTAAAGTAGAGTATGTGTCTCCTAAAATAGCCAGTGAATGGGCTTGGAAATTATTTTTCACACCTTTTCGTTTCAAGCCACCAATTGCAGAAGTTGAAATTGCTGAAAAGGGAAATTTGTTTAAGGTTAATGTAGAGAATATTGAAATACAGGGCTACGAATGGGGGACAGGTGATAAAACTATTTTAGTGCTTCATGGTTGGTCGGGAAGAGCCACTCAGTTCAGGAAATTTATAGATCCGTTTAATGAAGTAGGCTATAAGGTTGTAGCTATTGATGGCCCCTCTCACGGTAGGAGTTCAGGTAAAACAACTCACATCATGGAGTTTGTGAAAGTATTAAAAGCTGTAAAATTAAAATTTCCCGAAATTGATAGTATTATTGCCCATTCCTTTGGAGGAGCTGCTTCTATGATGGCCATAAGAGAAGGATTGGAAATAAAGCGATTAATAAATATTGGCACCCCTACCGATGGAGATTATATAATTGCAGATTTTTTGAGAAGAATTAACGGAAAACCCAAAAGTGGAGAACTGTTTAAGCAAAAAATTATTGATATGTTTCATAAGCCATTTTCTTATTTTACTATAAAAGAAAGTATTAAATACATGAGGGAGGACTTTGAACTGTTGGTAATTCATGACAAAAATGACAAAGAAGTACCTCTCCAAAATGCATTAGATATAAGTGAACATGCCAATACAAAACTTATCATTACAGAAGGGTTAGGACATATGCGAATATTGAAGGATATGAGCGTAATTAATCATTGTATAAATTTTGTAAGGCAAGAGAAAAAAGCAGAAGTATGAAGAACCAGTTTGTAAAAGAATTTGAGGTAAAATGGGCTGATTTAGACCCAAACAGACATATGCGCCATACGGCTTATAATGATTATGCCGCACATATGCGTGTGAAAATATTGGAAGAGGTAGGGCTTACAATGTCAAAGTTGGAAGAGTTGAAATTAGGGCCAATTTTATTCCGTGAAGAGACATTGTTTCATAGAGAAGTAGGGATGGAAGGTGCAATAAAAATAACAGCATCATTGATAAAGGCTAGGAAAGATGCTTCTCGATGGTCATTTATTCATGAAATGTTCAGGGAAGATGGCATTAAGGCAGCTACCATTATAATTGATGGAGCTTGGATAGACTTGATAAAAAGAAAACTTACAGCTCCTCCAACTGAAATAGCCGAATTATTTTTAAGCATGCCAAGAGACGAAAAATTTGAATGGGTGTGAAATCATCACTCATATAGTTTAGTTAATTGTTTTTATTTGCGGCTTCTTGCGTAAGTTGTTTCAACATTTTTCCAATGTTGTTTAATACTTTTTTACATTTTCCTAAACGATAGTTTTCGTTGTAAAACTGTGGTTTAGTGTATGAAATAAAAGTGTTCCCTTTTTTGTTAGTGTATACCAGTACTTTTAAAGGTAGTTCTAATCCAATTTTTTGATCACACTGCATTAATTTAGTCCCAATTTTTGGATTGCCGAACACAATAACATGATTAAATGATAATTCATATCCTACTTCTTGAGCAGATTTATGATGCGAAAATTCACTGAAAATGGTTAAACCTCTCTCATTTATACTTTGCTTTAGATTTTGAACGATTTCATTAGCTGTTAAACCTGATTTTGTAATAACATAATTGGAAGGCTCTTTTTTCTTTTCATTTATAACTTTGGTCGTAGAATTATTATTTTTATCTGCAATCACATTATTTTTGGATGACTTTGAACAGGAGATGAGTAGTAATGTTATTACAATAAATTGAAGTAGATTTCTCATGATACAATTTTTATTTTGAAGAATGAAAATCAACAATAAATATTGTGATTTAAAAAATTGCTGCCTAACATCTTAAATATTTATACATTTGCTGTCAAGCGAATTAAAACATAAAACAATGGAAGAAATTTTGAAAAAGGTAGCCCTAAATGATATTCACAAAAAGTTAGGTGCTAAAATGGTTTCTTTTGCAGGCTACAATATGCCTGTACGATATTTCTCTGATATTGAGGAACATAAAACTGTACGTGAAGGTGTGGGTATTTTTGATGTGTCACATATGGGGGAGTTTTTTCTTAAAGGACCTAAAGCTATTGACTTAATTCAAAAAGTTACTTCTAATGATGCTACAAAATTAGTGGACGGGCAAGCACAATACGCTTGTTTACCAAACGACAGAGGTGGCATAGTTGATGACTTATTGGTGTATCGAATAAATGCTGAAGAATTTATGTTGGTGGTTAATGCCTCCAATATTGAAAAAGATTGGAATTGGATAAGTAGTCATAACGATATTGACGTAGATATGGAAAACATATCTGATACACTCTCTTTATTTGCAGTTCAAGGACCAAAAGCAATAGCTACTCTGCAAAAATTAACGGACACGAATCTTTCAGAAGTGAAATTCTACACATTTACTGTTGGAGAATTTGCAGGGTGTCAAAACGTGGTAATGTCTGCAACGGGTTATACAGGAGCAGGTGGGTTTGAAATTTACGTGAATAATGAAGACGCAGCAAAGGTGTGGGATGCTATAATGGAAGCTGGGGAGGAATTTGGCATTAAGCCAATTGGTTTAGGAGCAAGAGATACATTACGTTTAGAGATGGGATATTGCCTTTACGGAAACGATATTGATGACACCACTTCACCATTAGAAGCTGGTCTTGGATGGGTTACTAAATTCACAAAAGAATTTATTAATTCACCTAACCTTTTAAAACAAAAGGAAGAAGGAGTCACTCGTAGATTAGTGGGCTTTAAAATGATAGATAAAGGAATCCCTCGTAATGGATATGAAATAGAAGATGCAGATGGGAATGCAATTGGGAGAGTAACTTCTGGTTCTATGTCTCCTTCATTGGGTTTAGGTATTGGAATGGGATATGTTAATCGACCTCATACCAAACCAGCAACAGAATTGTACATTGTTGTAAGAAATAAAAAATTGAAAGCAGTTGTAGAAAAATTACCTTTTTTAAAGTAAGAAAATTGATTAGTCATTACATATTTGAGTAATGGTATTTTGATAATTTTACGTATAGAGTAATTAGTACACGAGGGGAGATCATTGTTTATATTTATTGAGTTTTTTCAAATAGATACAAACTTAGGTATCAAATATATACTAGTTATAGTAACAATTCCGTTTCACATACGTCATTGTAATATATTTGATTAGACACACATTTTTATGAGGCAATTTTTCTTTCTGATTCTGTTAACAGGGATTGAACTTTCTCTTTTACATGCACAAGGAATTCGAGGAAAAATCACTACACCAAACGGTAACCCTTTAAGTTTCGCTACTATTTATGTGAGAAACCTAGAAACAGGAACAGCTTCAAATATTGATGGTGATTATGAAATTAGGGTGAACTCTGGGAAGTATGATGTGGTTTATCAATACTTAGGTTATAAAACAGTAATCAAGGTAGTTGAGGTTGGTACAGAGTTCATTACTCAAAACATTACACTTAAACCACAAAATATTGTTTTGCAAGAAGTGGTTATTAAAGCAGGTAAAGAGGATCCTGCATATACCATCATGAGAAAAGCGATTGCAAAAGCAAAGTATCATGCAAACCAACTTGATGGTTATAGAGCTAAAGTGTACATGAAAGGGGCAGGTCGGTTGAAGGATTCCCCTTGGTTTTTAAGAAAACAGATTGCAAAGGAAGGAATAGATTCTACTATGGCATTTGTTACGGAATCTTTAACAGAAGTTATATATACACGTCCTAATAAATTCGAGGAAAATGTAATTTCAATTCGCACATCAGGAGATGATAACAACACTAACCCCATGCAGTACATTAATGGCAGCTTTTATGAGCCGAAAGTAGTTGATGCTATTTCGCCATTATCTCCCCGTGCTTTTTCGTATTACAAATTTAGGTATGATGGTTCTTTTACTGAAAGAGGTTATACAATAAGCAAAATTAGAGTAATCCCAAGAATCAATGGAGATAATTTGTTTCGAGGAGATTTGTTTTTAATTGAAGATTATTGGAGTATCTACAGTCTTGATTTTACCGTCTCAGTTTTTGGAATTGAAATAGATTTGAAACAAGTATGTGAACCTATTGAAGATAAAGTTTGGATGCCAATAACACATAAATTTTATGTGGATGGCACATTTCTAGGTTTTGACTTTGAATATGATTATCTGGCAACATTAAGTGGTTATGATATTAGACTCAACCCCGACTTAGATACTAACATTGAAGTGATTGATGAAAAAGTAGAAAAGGAACTGGCAACAGAAATTCACAATGACATAAAAAAATCAAAAAACGCAGCTGCTATCGAAAGGCTTACCCAAGGTGATGAAATAACAAGAAAAGACTTAAGAAAAGTTATGCGTGAATATGAAAAAGAAGAATGGAAAGAAGAGTTTGAGGAACCTAATATAATTGGAGAAAGAACCTTAAAATACGATTCAACGGCATATGAGCAAGACTCTACTTATTGGGCTAAAATTAGACCAGTACCTCTATCAAAACATGAAAACAAAGGTTATAAAGTGATAGATAGTTTGGCCAATGTACAGAGAAATGAAAAAGAAGGAGATACGTTAAAAGTTACGAAAAGAGGAGGATTCAAGATATATGATCTATTGCTAGGTAATACCTACAAGGTAGGGGATAAAACCCACCTTAACATTAATTCGGTTTTGGAAAATACAAATTTCAATACGGTAGAGGGCTATAATATGGATTATTCACTATCAATTACCAAAACTTTTGAAAACAAACACTGGATAAAACTAAGCCCATTAGTTCGATATTCAATTGCTAGAAACCAGTTTGCTGGAAAAATAATGTTGGAGTACAAAATTGGTGACCCATTAAAAAAGAGAAGGATAACGATCCAAGCTTCAGGAGGTAAATATGTATCTCAGATAAACCAGAACAATGAGATGACATCAATATCCCAATACAATAGTGAGCAGGGTATGATTCCTTTACTCAATACTTTCACAACCTTGATGCTAGAAAGCAATTACATGAAAATTTATGAAAAAGATTTTGCCGAATTAAATATTAGCAGAAAACTTGGAGATAAAATAACTTTCAACATAGGAATGTCATGGGAAGATAGAATTCCTCTTTTCAATAACACAAACCACACATGGATACCTTGGAATGATAGAGTATATACACAGAATGAATCAACACATGTTACTGAGACATCTACGGCATTTTCTCGACATAGAGCTACAGTTATTAATGCTAAATTTCATTTTGAGCCATGGCTGAAATACCGAATCTATAATGGAAGAAAAAGGGCTGTCAGAAACTCTTCACCTTTAATTACTACGAGTGTTACATCAACAATAAATGCATTTGAAAGTGAAGTGAAATTCATGCACTTTCAAACCACTATAAACCATCGATTTGATGTGGGTGTTAGAGGGGTTTTATCTTACAATATTGGTGTAGGAGGATTTTTACAAAAAGACAGTCTAAGCTTTATTGATTACCTACACTTCCAAGGTAACTTAAGTCCATTCACAAAAGCTGATCCTGTAAAAGAATATAGAATAATGGATTATTACAGGTACAGTTCCAATGATAATTATTTGTCAATTTTGCTTAATCATCAATTCGGTAAATTGGTGGTAACTCAAATACCATGGGTATATAAACAAGGTATAAGAGAAAATGTATTTGTTAACTATTTGGGAACAGAATCTATTAATGATTATGTAGAGATAGGATATAGTTGGAATTATATTTATAGAGTATTTAAAATTGAAGGAGTTGCATCATTCGAAAATGGCAAGTACAAAGATTGGGGAATTAGAATAGGCATAGCTGCTGGACTTGATGATATTTTTAGTTTTAACTAACCAATGAACTTGAGCTTTTGTTTCATTAAAATGAAACAAAGTTATTTACAACATAGCTTATTTAAATATTTTGATAGCTCAAAATAAACCTTCCATTTTCCACCT
>JAOUKH010000176.1 GCA_029882685.1 Cyclobacteriaceae bacterium | reverse complement strand
ATAAATTATTAAAACAAAACTATGGAGAAAGAAACATCAATAATTTCGAGTAAACCAAAGCTAAGTTTTTGGCAAATTTGGAACATGAGTTTTGGGTTTTTAGGAATCCAAATGGGCTTTGCATTACAGAATGCCAATGCGAGCCGAATACTTGGGATATTTGGAGCCGATATTCATGAATTATCATGGTTTTGGATTGTCGCTCCACTAACTGGTTTAATTGTACAGCCCATCATTGGGCATTATAGTGACAGAACTTGGACTAAACTTGGCAGAAGAAGGCCTTATTTTTTAGCAGGAGCTATACTAGCAGCTTCCGGCTTAATTTTTATGCCCAATGCAGCTTTGTTCACTGCATTTATGCCTGCTTTATGGGTGGGTGCTGGCATGCTTATGATTATGGATGCTTCCTTTAATATAGCCATGGAACCTTTCCGCGCTTTAGTTGCAGACATGTTACCATCAGATCAAAGAACATTAGGGTTTAGCGTTCAAACAATACTTATTGGAATAGGTGCAGTGGTAGGATCGTGGTTGCCCTATGCATTAACGAATTGGTTCGGAGTTATAAATAACGCAGAAGCAGGAGGTGTACCAACAAGTACATTACTCTCTTTTATTATCGGAGCATCAGTTTTATTATTAAGTATTTTAGTAACAGTCTTTACTACTAAGGAATATACAAATGAAGAATTAGATAGATTTTCCAAAAATGATACCCAAGATACACCTGAAGAAGAGTCTAAGCTTTCTAATATTTTTTCAGATTTTGCGAAAATGCCCACTACTATGCGCCAACTTAGTTGGGTGCAATTTTTCTCATGGTTTGGTTTATTTGGCATGTGGGTTTTTACCACCCCAGCTATAGCACATCATATTTATGGACTTTCGCTTACAGATGTTAGCAGTAGCACATACAATGAAGCTGGTGAATGGGTAGGTATTTTATTTGGTGTATATAATGCTGTATCAGCTGTATACGCATTTTTCTTACCTGCAATAGCCAAAAAAATGGGGCGTAAAAAAACACATTCAACATCATTGATAATCGGTGGAATAGGGTTAATATCTATTTATTTTGCTCCGAACCAATACTGGCTCATCGCATCAATGGTGGGTGTAGGTATTGCGTGGGCAAGTATTTTAGCTATGCCCTACGCTATTCTTGCTGGCTCTATTCCTCCACGAAAGATGGGCGTATACATGGGTATTTTTAATTTTTTCATCGTACTCCCACAAATCATCAATGCTATAATTGGTGGTCCTATTGTAAAATATTTGTATGGAGGCGATCCCATTTTTGCACTAATTACTAGTGGTGTTTCTTTCTTAATTGCAGCTTCTCTCGTTTCTAAAGTAGTTGATATAGATGATAAATAAAGGATTTATTTTTGATTTGGACGGTGTAATTGTAGATACCGCAAAATTCCATTATATCGCTTGGAAGAGACTAGCTAATGAATTGGGGATCAATTTCACAGAAGAAGATAATGAGCAATTGAAAGGTGTAAGCAGAATGCAGTCATTAGAAATCCTACTAGGTTTAGAGGACGTTCAAAAATCAGAAAGTGAGAAGCTACAATTCGCAAAACAAAAAAATGATTGGTATGTAGACTTGATAGGTAATTTAACACCCAAAGATATTATGCCAGGTGCAGAAGATTTTATAAATGAAGCATCAAAAAGATCAATCAAAATTGCTCTTGGTTCAGCTAGTAAAAACGCACTATTTATTTTAAACAAATTAAAATTAAACCACCTTTTTGATGCACGTATTGATGGAAATCAGGTAGCTAAAGCCAAACCTGACCCAGAAGTATTCTTAAAAGGAGCAGAAGCATTAGGAGTGCCAAAAGAAAATTGTTTGGTGTTTGAAGATGCTCAAGCTGGTATTGAAGCTGCTATAAATGGCGGAATGAAATGTATAGGACTTGGCAATACAGATATACTAGCCAAGGCCAATTTAATAGTAAGTGGAATGGACAAAATTACTGTTTCGCAAGCATTAGAGTTATTAGATAATAAAAAATAATACGATCGACATGAAAGATTATGTTAAACTAGATGAGTGGTCGATAATAGTAGATGAATTAAATTCGTCCCACAATGAAATAGCTGAAAGTATTTTTAGTATTGGCAATGGCTTTATGGGACAACGTGCCAATTTTGAGGAACACTATTCTGGTAACTCATTACAAGGCTCATATATTGGTGGCGTATACTACCCCGATAAAACTAGGGTTGGTTGGTGGAAAAATGGATACCCTGAATACTTTGCAAAGATTTTGAATTCTACCAACTGGATAGGTATTAATATCTATATTGATGGTGAATTATTTGACTTAAACAATTGTAAAGTCAATCAATTTGAGAGAAAACTTAATATGTATGATGGTATCCTTTCAAGAAAAGCCATAGTCACTTTATCCAACGGTAAAAAAATTGAACTCCAATCTAAAAGATTTATAAGCATAGTAGATACTGATTTGGGTGCAATTGAATTCACTATTGTACCTCTAAACTTTAATGGCACAATTGAATTACTCCCCTATTTAGACGGTGATGTAGTAAACTCAGATTCAAATTATGATGAGAATTTTTGGGAAGAAATAGATGTAAAAGTAGATAATCACTTTTCTTATGTATATAACAAAACTAAAAAAACAGGTTTTGAAGTATGCACTGGAATGAAATATCAACTATTAGTTAATAATCAGCCTGTACAGGCTAAGGTAGATTTACTTAAAAAAGAAAATTATGCAGGGCACAAACTTTCCATTGAAGCGAAGGAAAAACAACACATCACTTTATACAAATATGCCGTTGTTGAATCTTCCTTATACCACAACAGTGATGACTTAGTTACAATAGCTGAAACTAAAATCAATCAATATTTCTCAAAAGGGTTTGATAAGCTAAAAGAAAATCACAGTAACGCTTGGCATAAAAAGTGGGAAGAAAGTGATATAAAAATTGGAGGAGACATTTCTGCTCAACAAGCTATACGGTTTAATATATTCCAGTTATACCAAACCTATACAGGGGAAAATGAAAATCTAAACATTGGGCCAAAAGGATATACAGGTGAGAAGTATGGTGGTGTCACATATTGGGACACAGAAGCCTATTGCTTGCCATTTTATATGCGTACATCTGAACCCCATGTTGCACGTAACCTCTTAAAATATCGGTATAACCACTTGCAAAAAGCAATAGAAAATGCAAAACTATTAGGGTTCAACCACGGTGCTGCTCTTTACCCTATGGTAACAATAAATGGAGAAGAGTGCCACAACGAATGGGAAATAACTTTTGAAGAAATACATCGTAATGGTGCTATAGCCTATGCCATATACAATTATATTGAATATACTGGGGATACTTCTTATATGGCAGAGTACGGTCTTGAGGTTTTAATAGGCATATCTAGATTTTGGTCGCAACGTGTAAATTGGTCTAAAAACAAGCAAAAATATGTTTTACTAGGAGTAACTGGACCCAATGAGTATGAAAACAATGTAAATAACAATTGGTACACACTAAAGTTAATATATTGGACACTTAACTATACCAAAAAACAAATTGAGCAACTTTCAACAAACAATTCATTAAATAAAATTTTCAAAAAAATAGCCTTTGATGATAAAGCTGAAATAGAACAATGGGATCACATCATCACTAATTTATATCTACCTGAAGACGAATTAAGAGGGGTTTTCTTACAACAAGATGGGTTCTTAGATAAAGAGCTTATTCCAGTAGAAGAACTTCCTTCAAGTGAACGTCCAATTTATCAGAAATGGTCATGGGATAGAATTTTACGATCATGTTATATAAAACAAGCTGACGTTTTACAAGGGCTATACTTGTTTGAAAAAGACTTTGACAAAGATACAATAAAAAGAAATTTTGATTTCTATGAACCGCTTACGGTTCATGAATCATCACTTTCTCCATGTGTTCATAGCATTTTAGCTTCAAAAATAGGTTATCATGACAAAGCCTATGAAATGTACTTACGAACTGCTCGTTTAGATTTAGATAACATCAATAACGATACTGAAGATGGATTGCATATTACCAGTATGGGTGGCACATGGATGTCTATTGTAGAAGGATTTGCAGGGTTAAGGACAATTGAAGGTACATTAAGCTTATCACCCTCGATCCCATTGCATTGGGATTTTTATGAATTCATGATTGTATTTAGAGGAATTAAATTGAATATAAGGGTTGAAAAAGAACACGTTTTAATTAACAACCACTCAGATAAAAAAATTCAATTAATACTTCATGAGGTAACCCATCAAATTGAACCTAATCAGTCAAATTCTCTTTCTATTAAAAAAGAACCTATTTCTCTGCCTAAGTGAGTTACATTTTCAGATTTATCCCGCATTATGCAATAGAGAATCCCTGCCTTGCCGGCCAGGCAGGTATTACATCCATAAAGCACTGTGAAATAGACACTTCATTTTGATTATGCGCATCACCATAGCGGTGCTATGCTTCTTTGCATAACCACCTATTTATTTGTGCTTTATGGCTTCATTACGAATTCTATTGCATAATGCGGGTTTATACTTTTTAGAAGTCAAAAAAAAACCTCGACCAAATACTGGTCGAGGCTTTAAATAAATATAGGTAGTTAGGTTAACTTATTTACTTACTTTTTTTACAACAGCTTTAAAAGCTTCAGGATGATTCATTGCTAAATCGGCTAAAACTTTTCTGTTCAATTCAATATTAGCATTTTTAACATTACCCATGAATTGAGAATATGACATACCGTGCAATCTTGCACCAGCATTTATCCTTTGTATCCAAAGTTTTCTAAAATCTCTCTTTTTTGCTTTTCTGTCTCGGTAAGCATAAGTCAACCCTTTTTCAACTGCGTTTTTAGCTACAGTCCAAACATTACTTCTTCGGCCAAAGTATCCTTTGGCTAACTTCATTACTCTTTTTCTTCTAGCTCTTGATGCTACTGTGTTTACTGATCTTGGCATATTTTTAAAAATTTTTGGTGGTTGGCGTCTCTTATTACAAAGTTCTTATCTTAAAATGACCAAATACCTGGTGAATAATCAAACCTCTCCTATCTCTCGATAACTATCGAGAAATCAGAATTAATTAAATATTAAGCATTGCTTTAACATTTGGCTCATCAGACTTATGTACTTGTCCCATTTTAGTCAAATTACGCTTTTGCTTTGTTTCTTTTTTAGTCAGGATATGGCTTTTGAAAGCATGCTTTCTTTTAATTTTGCCAGTTCCGGTAAGCTTAAATCGCTTCTTCGCTCCTGATTTCGTTTTAACTTTTGGCATTTTGTTATTTATTTATTAACCTATATTTATTTCTTGCTTGCTTTTGGAGAAAGCATAACGTACATGCGTTTCCCTTCCAATTTTGGCAGCTGTTCTACCTTTGCATATTCTTCAACAGCTTGAGCAAATTTTAATAATAAAATTTCACCTCGTTCTTTAAATACAATTGTTCTTCCAATAAAATGCACGTATGCTTTTACTTTAGCACCTTCTTGCAAGAAATTTATCGCATGTTTTAACTTAAAATTAAAATCATGGTCATCGGTATTAGGGCCAAATCGAATTTCTTTCACTACAGTTTTTGCAGCTTTCGATTTAATTTCTTTCTGTTTTTTCTTCTGCTCGTATTTAAATTTAGAATAATCTATTATTTTACAAACAGGAGGATCAGCTTTTGGCGAAATTTCAACCAAGTCAAGACTTTGCCCTACAGCAAGTTCTAATGCTTTTGATATAGGGTATACCCCTACTTCTACATTTTCACCTACCACTCGTACTTCTCGAGCAGTGATTTTATCATTTACTTTATAGGGCTCCTCAACTCTTCCTCTAAAAGGGCGTCTCCTATTAAATCTTTGTTTGCTAATTTTAACCTCCTTATTTAGTTTCTAAAAACAGGCTGCAAATATCGTTATTATTTCTAATTATTAAAATACTTGCAGCATTTATTAATATACATGTCACTTAACCAAGCGACTTGTTAATTTCATCTCTAAAATAATTAACGTATTCATTCAACCCTAGAGTACCTACATCACCCTCTCCGTGCTTGCGAATAGACACTTTTTGTTCATCTCTTTCCTTCTCACCCACTATTATCATATAAGGTACTTTCTTCACTTCAGCATCTCTAATTTTACGGCCAATCTTTTCATCACGATGATCGATAAACCCCGTAACATCTTGTTCTACTAGTTTAGTGTATACCTCTTGTGCATAATTAGCATATTTTTCTGATATAGGCAATACTGCTACTTGATCAGGAGATAACCATAAAGGAAAATTACCAGCACAATGTTCTATTAATACAGCTACAAAACGTTCCATTGAACCAAAAGGTGCTCTATGAATCATAACAGGTCGATGTTTTTGATTATCAGCTCCAACATATTCTAGCTCAAAACGGTTAGGTAAATTATAATCCACCTGAATAGTTCCCAATTGCCAACTTCTTCCTAAAGCATCTTTTACCATGAAATCAAGCTTAGGCCCATAGAAAGCAGCTTCTCCTAATTCGGTAATTGTAATTAGCCCACGTTCATCTGCTGCTTCTTGTATTTGTCTTTCTGCCCTATCCCAAAGCTCATCTTCACCAATATACTTCGTTTTATTTTCTGGGTCTCTTAATGATATTTGAGCTGTGTAATTTTCAAACCCCAACGCCCTGAACACATGTAATACCAAATCTATTACCTTAATAAACTCTTCTTTTACTTGATCTGGACGACAAAAGATATGAGCGTCATCTTGTGTGAAGCCCCTTACCCTAGTAAGTCCGTGTAATTCTCCAGACTGTTCATAACGATATACTGTACCAAACTCAGCCAAACGCAAGGGCAAATCTTTATACGATCTTGGCTTAGTCTTGTAAATTTCGCAATGATGAGGACAATTCATTGGTTTTAATAAAAACTCTTCTCCTTCATTTGGTGTCTTGATAGATTGGAAAGAATCTTCACCATACTTATCATAGTGGCCTGAGGTGATATATAAATTTTTATTCCCTATGTGAGGAGTAATTACAGGACTATAGCCTGCTTTAACTTGAGCCTTTCTTAAAAACTGCTCCAGACGCTCTCGAAGCATTGCACCTTTTGGCAACCACAAAGGCAACCCAATACCAACCTTTTCAGAAAAAGAAAATAACTCTAACTCCTTGCCTAGTTTTCTATGATCTCTTTTTTTAGCTTCTTCTAGTAATTCTAAATATTCTTTTAACTCCTTTTGTTTAGGAAATGTAATTCCATAAATACGTGTAAGTTGCTTCCTGTTTTCATCACCCCTCCAATAAGCTCCAGCTACACTCATAAGTTTAATTGCCTTAATAATTCCAGTACTAGGAATATGCGGCCCTCTACATAAATCAGTGAAATTGCCTTGCTGATAAAATGTGATAGAACCATCATCTAAGCCATCTATTAGTTCTAATTTATATTCATCATCTCTCTCCTTAAAGTATTTAATAGCATCATCTTTACTCACATCAGTCCTCACGTATGCATTCTTATTCCTAGCCAACTCGGTCATTTTTTTCTCTACATTCTCCAAGTCGTCATCTCCAAACTCATTATCACCAAGATCAATATCGTAATAAAATCCATTTTCAATAGCTGGTCCAATGCCAAACTTAGTTCCAGGGTATATGGCTTCTATTGCCTCTGC
>JAOUKH010000175.1 GCA_029882685.1 Cyclobacteriaceae bacterium | reverse complement strand
GTATCTTGGGTCTTTATTGTAAGGGCTGAGTAATGGCTCCATTTTCAGCCAGGTCATTTCTACCTCATGGCGTTCATAAGATTTTTCTAACCATTCAAACGTAGCAATATCATCGTCTGTCACTGCATAATACATGGCAATAAACCATGCTGGACTTCCAGATGAATTATCATTATACATTTTTGTTAACTCTTTGATATATATCTGACTATCTCCATTATCATGAAATTGGTGTACTGCATCTAGCCAAATGATAATAGGGTTGCGATCAGGGTACTTATATTTGTGCTTTTCAAGCATGACTTTTGATTTTTTTATTTCACCCATAGCATAATATAATTTTGCTGCTTCTCTTAAAAACCATAGCTCGTCAAACAGTTCGCTCGCCTCATCGAGAGTGGTTGTTGCTTTATTGATCTTGTTCGAAAAATAGCTCACCTCAGCATTGAAGACATAATGAATGCTATTTGAAGGTTCTTGAGCTAACAAAACATTGCTCATTTTTTCAGCATCTTCTAGATTTCTCATTTTAATGGCTAAATCAATAAGATCTACTGAATTGTGTTCGTTCTTTTTGCTACGTAAAAATAATTCTGAAGCCTTGTCAAAGTCCCATTCGTAACATAAATATCCACCAGCTAAGTAAGAAGTAGCAATAACATTAGTAGAATCTAACTCCAAAGCTTTATATAGCAATGGTTTTGCCTTAGTCCAAGCTTCACTTTCTCCATATATGCCCCAAACTAAACCACCTATATTCCATACATTTGCGAGTCCAGTGTAAGCTTCAACATAATTAGGGTCAATTTCAATTGCTTTTTCGAAGAAGGGAATTGCCTTGTTAAGGCTCTCTTTTGAGCTTTTTAATAATTGAAAATTAGCTAGCATGTAGAAATCGTAGGCTTCAGGAAATATTGTAGGTAATGTTCTTAACTCTTTTTTTTCTTTAATATTAAGTGCCACTTCCAGTTCTATGGCAATATTTTCAGCTATTTCAGTTTGCAGGTTAAGCACGTCCTCAAATGTTTGGGTATAATCCTGTGACCATATTTGATCATCCGTTTCAGCGTTAATTAATTGAGTGGTAATACGTATTTCCTCACCATATTTTTGAGCACTTCCCTCTAGTATATATGATACCCCAAGTTCCTTAGCAATTTCAGGAATTGTCTTTGTAGTAATACGGTATTGCTCTACAGACGTTCTCGATATTACCCTAAGTTGTCCAATTTTGGATAGACTATTTAAAATGGCATCCCTTATACCATCTGCAAAATATTGATTGTCAGCATCGGAACTTAAATTTTTAAAAGGTAATACAGCTATTGATTTATCAATTGCATCTGATTTAAGAGGAGCATGATTATTTACAGATAGATACAAAATGATAGAGATTCCTATGACCAAGAAAACACTGATTACTATCAATATTATATGATTTCGATTGGGTTTGATTTTATCGTTTAATGTTTTTTCACCTTCATCAAATGAGTGATTTTTCGCCTCCCCTGGAGGGTAGCCATAAAAATCGGTAAAACTCTTGCTGAAATAGGTTGCACTACCAAAACCCACCTGATAGGCCACTTCAGAGGCAGTGATATCTTTACTTTGAAGTAAGTCCATGGCACTTTGCAATCGGTATTCCCTGATAAATTGACTTATCGATTGCCCTGTGGCTTCCTGCAACTTACGATGCAGGTGAGAGCGGCTAATACCAACCTTTTCAGCCAACTCTTCAACACCGAATTGCTCGTTTTGTAGATTTTCCTCAACGATCCCCGTTAATTTTTCTATAAGTGAATTGCTGATATGGTTTGACTGTAAAATTGACATTTATGATAAGGTTGAACTTAATGTAGTCATTATTTATCTATTATTCTGGAAAACCTATTTTATCCAGCATCAGCTGCCATCGGGGGTCGCTTCTTAGCGGTTCAAAGAGCGGTTCTACTTTAATCCAGTACATTTCTACTTCATGGTCTTCGTAAGCCTTATTGAGCCATTCAAAAGCCATATCAATTTCACCCATTTGAGCGTAGATCATGGTGATGAAAAAGGAAGGACTACCTGCCGAAGATTCTTCACTTCGTAATTGTAATCTTTCCAGTATTTCACGAGTTTCATCAAGTTTACCAGTATGATAGTAAGCAATTGCAAGAAAGCCCAATGGTCTTGGAGTATCCTTAAAATCGATATAATTCTGAAAAAATTGATCTAAATACTCTATTGCTTTATTATACATTTCTAGGTACAAGTACACCCTTGTAATATCCATGTCGAGATGGATGTTTTGAAAATTCCCTTTGAGTGCAGTTTCTATAGCGTGCAGTGCGTCATCTTCTCGGTTGTTGAAATAGTAGCTCATTATTTTCCCCTCCCAAATGTCAGAGGAGTAAGGGTCAAACTGAAATCTGGCTTCAGTATCTTCCAAAGCCTCCTTAAACCTACCTAAAGATATCAAATGCCCCCACCACATTACATCAGGATTCAGTTCGTTCAGGATCAGTCTTCTCTTTTCAGCCTCATTGAAGTCCCATCGATATAAGGTAAGGCTAGAAATAGAGTAAGAAAGTGCATTAATATTATATGGATCAATTTCAAGTGCTTTTTCAAAGTAGGGCATTCCCATGTTATATGCCTCTTCAGCACTTGTCATTTCGCTATCCCCAAACCACCAAAACTGAGACTTCAAAAATCCAAGAAGTGCATAGGCATCGGCAAACTCAGGATCAATCTGAATGGCTCTTTCCAATAATACCACTGCATCCGCTACATCATCACTTGTTCCTCCCGACCAGGTAAAAACAGCCTGTAGATAAAGGTCATATGCTTCTGTGATGTCCGTTGGTATTGAAGATATCCGCGCCTTCTCTTCTGGTGTAATAATTGTTTCCAATTCATCTGCAATAGCTTGAGCAATTTCTGCTTGAATCTTGAACACTTCTTTAATATCACTGATATCACGGAGATAAGTGTCCTGCCAGATATGGTCATCGTTTTCAGCATCTATCAATTGGGCGTGTATCTTCACCTGATTATCCAATTTCTGTACTGTTCCCTCTAATAGATAGTTTACTGAAAGTTCATTACCAATCTCAAATGAGGATAAGTTCGTTTGCCTGTATTTCTCTGTGGAAGTTTTTGAAATAACACGTAAGTCGCCAATCATGGAAAGGTTACTGCGTATGTCTTCCATCATTCCATTCACGAAATATGCGTTTTTAGCATCATCACTTTCATTATTAAAGGGCAATACGGCAATAGATTTATCAATTTTATTTAAATCAACGAATTGATTATTTTTCCCGTATAAGATGTATAATAGGATTGAAATACCAAGGAATAATACAATACTAATTCCTTTCACAATTTGAGATTTCTTATTTGGTCTTTCATTTTCAACCAACATTGCTTTTAGCTTGGGTCTCTCAAACGAATGTTTTTTCGCCTCCCCTGGAGGGTAGCCATAAAAATCGGTAAAACTCTTGCTGAAATAGGTTGCACTACCAAAACCCACCTGATAGGCCACTTCAGAGGCAGTAATCTCTTCATTTTTGAGTAATTCCATGGCACTTTGCAATCGGTATTCCCGGATAAATTGACTTATCGATTGCCCTGTGGTTTCCTGCAACTTACGATGCAGGTGAGAGCGGTTAATACCAACCTTTTCAGCCAACTCTTCAACACCGAATTGCTCGTTTTGTAGATTTTCCTCAACGATCTCCGTTAACTTCTTAGTTAGAGAATTTTTTGAAAAATTAACATCATAGGTCATGTTAAGGATATTGTATTCATAATATTAACTTGTACAGTTTTGGTGTGATAATTATTTTTAATCCTTGCCAATATCAAAAAAGTAAAAAATGAATAGTAATATTTATTGAGCAATTATTTTTGTTACAAATTACATAATAATAGGATAAAACTAGTATTTTTTTTGATTTATAATAAAGTGTGTTTTGTGATATTGTACCAGTATTTATAGAAGATGATATATTAAATAAAACCCATGGTGCATTACTAAATAATTTGAATTTTTGAGTTATTGATATTTCTATTGAAGCCAAACTTATTGATAAATTGAATAATTGTAAGTGCAGTTATTTTAGATAAAATTCAAGTTTTAAATCTTTGAAACATTTTAGCATAACTTCTTCTAACCATGAATTGATCATAGAGTTGAGGGAATAGAGTCTCTATTCTTTTTCGTGTCTTTCTGAAAACATAGGGTTGCTTTTTGTAGTTGTATTTATTCTTTCTCATTGTGACTTCCAATTTGATGTCAGCGGTTTCAAATAAGTCTAATTGCAATTCTTTACTTAAGTGCCCTTTATCTCCAAGTAAAACACAATCAGATGGTTGTGTTCTTATATCATTTAAAAAATGAACATGCTAATATCTATACTTTAAAAAACACCCTGAACGGAACAGTTTGTGGCCATAAAACTACATTTGTTGAGAGGCACAAAACCCTTGTCTAGGGAATAGTAAAATGATTCTTTACATATTTTTCTAATCGCTCAGATATCTATAGTAGACTATGAGGTTTTTCTTGTGACACAATTTGTCATTGAAAAAGAATCAAGTACAACATATTCTATTTATTGGGTTTTATACGCATTGTATAGATGCTATATTTGTGCATAGAAAGCAATTAAGTAGGTGAGAAAATGAACTAATCAAAAATATTATGAAATCTTTAATAACAACCACAATTTTATTAATGTTCACTATAAGTACTCAGGTTGTGGCGCAGCACACCCCAATCTTTCCAAAAGGTGAAAAAGCTCCAAATGTCCATCACACAGGTGATGTTTGGTTATACCATCTTAGTAATGCCGACTCAACTTTTAACTACAATATTGCGGTAGCAACATTTTCAGCTGGTGCCAAATTGGACTGGCATTTTCATCCAGCCGGACAGCAATTACTGATTATTCAGGGAACAGGTTATTATCAAGAAAGGGGTAAACCACTTCAAGTGGTGAATAAGGGAGATAAAATAAAATGTCTTCCTAATGTCGAACATTGGCATGCAGCCACACCTGTGGATGGGGTCACCTATCTGGCGATTACGGGCAACAAAAAAACTAAATGGCTAGAACCAATATCTAGTGAAATGTATAAAAGTTTAAAAGAGAATTAGTAGAAAATATTAATTTTTATTAGAGTTATACGTTTATACGTAGAGGACGCAGATGCAGGTAAACGAATTTAGAATAATAAACCTTCAAGGATTGTGATTCAATGTTTTCTACAAAAATAGAAGATGCGTTTTATTTATATTGAATCCTTGTAGGTTTCAGCTCTTCTAGTTTTTTAAATGCGTTTGTTCTGAAGCTGATGTTTTAATTTGGTAAATATGTTTTAGAAAGAGTTATTTCATCTTTCTAATTCTTATGGAATTTTTAGTGACAACTGAAAAAGAACCTTCCATTTCATTAGAATGATCTCTAAGTACATTTTCAATAATTTGTTTTTTTTCTTTTTTACTCAATCCTGATACTCTGAAAAGAAGAACTCCAAATGTAGCCTCCTTTAGTCGGTATACCAATTCTCCAAAATCAGTATCAAGAGTTATTAATAATGCTTGTTCATTTCGAGATATTTCTAAAACTTCACTATCTGTAATACTAGGGGATTTTTCCGCAATATAAATTCTTTATATCCTAATACTCTAAGATGGTCAACAATTGGTTTGTCGACTCCTTCATCTGCAATTAATTTCATGAAGCTACAGGGTATACTACATCTGCTTTAAGTGCTGAGGCAGCAAAGGCTAGAGCTGTTGAAATAGCTTCATTAGTTAATCTGGGATGTGCTTCAAGAATTTGTTGTTTGCTTTCGCCTAAAGATAATTTTTCTAAGATCAATTCTACAGTAATTCTCGTCCCTGAGATAACTGGCTTACCTTTCATTATTTGTGGATTAGACTCTATTTGAACCATATCTAAAGATTTTAGTTGTAAATATAACGATATCATTGGATAAAGAGTTTAATTGATAATAGTATTCTATTTGATCGTAGAGTTTATAGTAGCTTCATTATGAATTTGACAAATGGAGGAAGAAGACTTTGGTCTTTCGATTTATATACATTCAATTTCTAACAGCACATAGTCATTGATGAATTTATTCTTGCCGATTATTTACAAAAACAATTCATTTATTTGTTTCGGTTTAATTTTTAGCCTTTATTTATCAACTATGAATATTTACAAAATATTAAATCCATAAATCTAATAAATAATATGAATTTTTCTGAAAACGAATATGATGCTATTGTTGTAGGGAGTGGAATAAGTGGAGGATGGGCTGCAAAAGAACTTAGTGAGAAAGGACTAAAAACACTTGTTTTAGAGCGAGGTAGGATGGTAAAACACATTGAAGATTATCCTACTATGGATCTTGATCCATGGGACATGGAAAATGGTGGTCAAACTCCAGCTGATATAAAAGCGAAATATCCTAAGCAATCTAGATGGGGATTTAATGAAACTAACCGTCATTTTTATAATAAAGATGAGGATCATGACTATGATGAAGTAAAACCATTTGATTGGATTCGTGGAACACAGGTTGGTGGTCGTTCTCTGATTTGGGGTAAGCAAACGTACCGTTGGTCAGATTTAGATTTTGAAGCTAATGCAAAAGAGGGAATAGGGGTTGATTGGCCTATCCGCTATAAAGATTTAGCCCCTTGGTATGAATATGTAGAAAAACATGTGGGTATTAGCGGAGAAGCTTTAGGCTTACCTCAATTACCTGATAGCGTTTTTCTAAAACCTATGGAATTAAATTGTGTGGAAGACCACTTAAAAAATTCTATTTCTGAAAATTATGACGATCGCATATTAACTATTGGCCGTGTGGCTCATATTACAGAAGGCTCTAAACCTGGAGCTGGTAGAACCACTTGTCAGTATAGAAATCGTTGTGAGAGAGGATGTCCTTATGGTGGCTATTTTAGCTCTTGTTCTTCTACATTACCTGTGGCTGAGGCTACAGGAAATATGACACTTCGTCCTAATTCAATTGTTTCTGAGGTGATTTATGATAAAAACACTAAAAAGGCTACTGGAGTTCGAGTAATTGATGCACTTACGAAAGAGGTGATAGAATTTAAATCAAAGATTGTTTTCTTATGTGCTTCGTCTATGTCTTCAACTGCTATATTGATGCAGTCGAAATCGGATGCTTTTCCTAATGGAATGGGAAATGGCAGTGGTGAATTAGGACATAATATTATGGATCATCAATTGGGATCTGGGGCGCATGGAAAGTTTGATGGTTTTAAAGATAAATACTATTCAGGAAGAAGACCAAACGGTGTTTATATCCCAAGATTTCGAAATCTAAATGAAAATTCAGAAAAAGTTGATTTCCTAAGAGGATATGGATATCAAGGAGGAGCAGGACGTAGCGACTGGTCGGAAATGATTGCGGAATATGGTTATGGTGAAAAACTTAAACAGGCAATTCTTGAACCAGGAGGATGGAGAATGGGACTTGGTGGTTTTGGAGAAGTACTGCCTTATCATGAAAATCACATGTATCTTGACTACGAAAAGCTAGATAAATATGGTTTACCTACCATTGTTTTCGATGCTGAGTTTAAGGAAAATGAGCGACTGATGAAGGAAGATTGGAAGGTACAAGCGCAAGAAATGCTTGAAAGAGCAGGCTTTAAAGATGTAGGAGTGTATGACTCTAATGCACCTATTGGCAAAGGAATTCATGAAATGGG
>JAOUKH010000174.1 GCA_029882685.1 Cyclobacteriaceae bacterium | reverse complement strand
CTTCATGATATGTTCAGATTGGTAGATGAAGCTCTTGCTATCATGAATAAAAATCTTAATTCTGAATATGGAAAGGTAACAATTGTAGAAGCCTTAGAAAAAGAAAGAGAAATTAATGCCAAAAGGAATGAGTTAAGAAGAAACCATTTAGGAAAAATTGAAAAAGGTGAATATGATGTGAAAAGCGGTTTGATTTACAGCGATATATTTAATCTTATGGAAAGAGTGGGTGATCATGTTATTAATATAACAGAAGGCATTATTGGAGAAATATAGGTTTCACTAAATTCGCTTCAATACCGTATAGTTAGAGCAACAAAAATTTATTGTCTTAACGATAGGATAAACAAACTGAATATTATCCTGAATTAATCACAGTATTAACTTGATTTTTAACACAGTTCATTGCTGTAGAAATCTTAGGCATATTGTAAATACATATCATATTGGTTAGGATTCCTCCTCTTTTTTTGTTGGCTATTGCCAATAAAACATACGGAATGACTTACTGGATGGAAAGTTAAATGCGTTTGCTCTGGTCGGCAAAATTTTTGACTGTGTTTTGACGAAATTGGTATACTGTGTTTTTAAAGACTGAGAAGTCATCGTTCAAAAATAAGGAAGGAAACTATGCAAATCTGAAATTACGCACTAATTTTTGTTTAATGTTAAAGTGATTCAGATAAGATTAGTTATTCGATTTATACAAAGGACAACATCCCTTCGAGGGATGTCGTCCTTTGAAGAGATATCATTTTTAAAAATGATCAAACTCAACCAAATATTTTTCTTCTTCATGCTGCATGTTATGAAACATTAAATATTCATCCTTGTTTCCAAACCATTCCAGCACTTCTGTTCTTTTTAATTGTGTTGATTTCTTGTGTAAATGACTGTGAAACGATGAATAAGGATAATTCCTAAAATCATCAATAAAACCATGTTTTTGAGGATTGAAATGAATGTACCAGACTAAACGGTGAAATACGCATCGTTGGTAATAGGTATTCTGCGAAAGGGGGTTTCGAAAAGACCTCCTGTTCGAAGAAAAGCTTTGTTAATCGCAAGAGTGTATGTTTTGAATAAAGTAGCAAACTGCTTACTGATGATTTTATTTGGTTCTATATGAGAGGTATCATTCTTAGACTTATGAAATTGAATTAATTCCTCCTCTGATTTAGTCCTTATTAGCATATGAAAATGATTGCCTAACAAACAGTAAGCATAAGTATCAACTATGGGTGTTAAATGTTGCTCAAATTTTTTAAGAAAGTAATGATAATTTTTTTCTTCTTTATATAAAGTTTCACCGTTAATCCCACGATTAAAAATGTGATAGTAAGTATCTGTCTGAATTGGATCGGTATATTTTTTCATTGAAATAAAACTAATAAATTATTCTACAAGGACGACATCCCTTCAAGGGATGTCGTCCTTATTTAATTACCTTCTCCATCTGTCTTATCACCTTCATCGTTTCTACGCTTACAGTAGCCACTTTTTGGAGCAGATCGATGACGTATTCTTTGTAGTCGGCAAAGCGGTAGGTGTTGAATTTCTCTGCAATGGTTTTGTCTTTGGGTTTCTTCTATTTGTATTGGTCGAGTTCCCACTCAATAACACTATGATTACCATATTTTCACTCTTTCTTCAGGAGCTAAATAAAGTGAATCTGATTCTGTTACCCCAAAAGCAGTATAAAACTCTGGTATATTCCTTACTACTCCATTTACCCTAAACTCTCTGGGAGAATGTGGGTTAGTCTCAATTTGCAATCGAACTTGCTCCTCTCTTGATTTGCCACACCATGTTTGTCCATAACCAATGAATACTCGTTGTTCACCTGTAAACCCATCAATAATTGGGGTTTTTTTACCCTTCATATATAATTGGTAAGCTTTTATTGCTATGCTCAACCCTCCCAAATCTCCAATATTTTCCCCAAGTGTAAATTCACCATTAACATTTAAGTCCGGAAAAACCTTAAACCCACTGTATTGTGCAACTAATTTAGAGGTTCTTTCTTTGAAGGCTTCTTTATCATCATCAGTCCACCAATTTCGCATAACCCCATTTCCATCAAAAGTACTACCTATGTCATCAAAACCATGACCTATTTCATGTCCTATTACTGGCCCTATCCCTCCATAATTAACAGCAGGGTCAGCGTTTATATCGAAAAATGGTGGTTGTAAGATAGCTGCTGAGAAAACAATTTCATTTTTTGAAGGATCATAATAAGCGTCAACGGTTTGTGGAGTCATACTCCATTCCTCCTTGTCAACAGGATTACCAACCTTTGCAATTAATTTTTTTCTAGCTTCAAATTTTAATTGTCGTATGTTTTCGTAAATGTTGTCTGGAACAATTTCTATATTATATGTATTCCACTTATTTGGGTATCCAATTTTTGTAGTAAATTTAGACAGTTTATCCAATGCAGCCATTTTGGTTTCCTCTCCCATCCAATCCAGTTTTTTAATTCTCATTTCATAGGTCTGAATTATCTTAGTTACAATAGTATCCACTTTAGCTTTAGCTTCAGGTGGAAAATGACGATCTACATATACCTTTCCAACAAGCTCACCTAAATAGTCATTAACTACACTAACACCCCTTCGCCAAAGAAGTCTTTGCTCTTTTGCACCTGTTAAAGTTTTTTGATAAAAGGTAAAATTTTCTTGAACTATTTCTTCTGTAAGATAGCTGGCATTAGCATGGATTAACTGCCAACGTAAATAGGTTTTCCAATCTTCGATTTCTGTATTAAAGATAATTCCATCCAAAGATTTTAAATAGTCTATCATAAAAACTTCAAGATAATCTACATGTGATAGCTCTGATGTAGCGAGAAAATTATTCCAATTGAACTTCGGCATTATTTCATTCAACGAATCAACAGGAAACATAATGTAATTTGCCTCCAAATTTCTTGTCTGTTCTTTGGACATGTGTTGCTCTGCTAAAACAGTCTCCAGATGTAAAATCAACTGACCTACGGATTCTTCATTTTTTAGTCCCGTCATCATAAACATGTTATCAATATGCTCCATATACTTATTTCTAATTTCAACAGATTTATCGTCTTTTCTGAGATAGTATTCTCTATCGGGTAAACCAAGACCACCTTGCCAAACATCTAGTGCATATATTTTTGGGTTTTTTAAATCGGGGTAAACAATGAGGTTAATTGGAACTTTAATTCCATATTTGATGCAATGAGCGAAATACCCAATTAGTTCATTGTGGTTATTTATTTGGTTTATTTTTTCTAATTCTGATATTAATGGTGTTGTTCCAAGTTTATTTCTGGCTTCCATGTTAATATAGGAATTATAGAAATCACCTATAATTTGTTCGTTGCTTCCATTAGGTTTATTACTTTTTGAAGCATCTTCAATAATTGTCTTAACATATTCTTCTGATTGTTCACGCAAAATCCAACTTATACTGTAGCTTGATTTATCTGATGGAATTTCTGTATCCTTGATCCAAGTTCCATTGACATAGCGATTAAAATCTTGACCAGCATTAATCGTTGTGTCCATATTGTCAATAAGAATGCCTGATTTTAATTTTGTTGTAGATTGGTACTCAGTTGGTATACAGGAATAAACTACTAATAGACTGAAAATTAATAATGAGGAAGTTTTCACTTAATAATATTTAGTTAATAAAAATTATTCAATAGCACATATATGTAGAAATTGTGTACAACACCATATATAGCAATATATAATTTTTAACACGAAAACCCTTGTTATTTTATTTATGAGAAGAGGACTAAGCCGCAGTCTTCTAGATATGCAATTCAGAAGCTTGGTTTTATATAAAGTGACTGTAATAAGTTAACCACTTATGCCTATAGCTAGATGGCTCAAAGGGTATTCTGATATTGGGAAATAGTGATAAAATAAGTGTTACTCTCCGCACTAACTTCACTAACAAAAAAAGTAGTGGCTTCAATTTTATGAAAATGTAGATTCAATACTTTTGGCTCACCTTCGATTGGATGAACCGTGATGTAAAGATCATAACCTATTCCTTCCAACGATTTGGAAAATTCCCATACATATTTATTCTTTGATTCAACTAATTCCCATGTATTTACATTTGAATCAAAAGAAAATAAATCCATTGTCCCATCTGAATTAATTTTAACACCAGATTTTGCATTCAAAAAAACATCTGAAGCAACTATTAATTCACGATCATTCAAATCAAATCTTTCTAAGATTTTGTTTTCAAAATGATTAAGGTCAGTAAATATTATTTCATTCTCTTTTTCACATGAAAGAAAAGTCATAGTGGAAAAGATTAAAATATTTATAAGTATTCTCATGATATATATTATTTAACACCCTTCATAATAACGGAATCATTCATTAAATATTGCGCTACTTTATTATCATCATTAACACCTCTCAGAATTTCTATGAAGGAGGCGAGGACTTTGAGATACCTGTTCTACAAATTTGACCTCTCATTCATGTTTATAGAAATTCATTCTCACTAAAACAAGCTCCCTGATTTACTTGGTGGAACAATTTTTAGATGTTTATAGGCTAATTCAGTTGCTTCTCTACCTCTTGAGGTGCGTTTGATATACCCTTCTTGAATTAAGAAGGGTTCGTACACCTCTTCAATAGTTTCAGCCTCTTCTCCACAAGCGGTGGCAATTGTAGAAATTCCAACTGGGCCACCTTTAAATTTTTCGATAATAGTAGAAAGAATTCGATTATCCATATCATCCAATCCATTTTGGTCAACGTCCAAAGCTTTTAATGCTATTTCTGCAATATCTTTGGTAATATTCCCATCACCTTTTATTTGGGCAAAATCTCTAGTTCTTCGCAATAGGTTATTAGCAATACGTGGAGTACCTCTGCTTCTTCGAGCAATTTCTGTTGCAGCATTATTTTCTATAGGGCTATTTAATATATCTGCTGAACGTTGAATAATTGTAGTTAGTAACTTAGCATCGTAATACTCTAACCGGGCATTGATTCCGAATCGAGCACGTAAGGGAGAAGTAAGTAAGCCTGCACGAGTGGTAGCTCCAACCAAAGTAAAAGGGTTTAAGTTTATTTGAACAGTTCTGGCGTTTGGGCCACTATCAAGCATAATATCAATCTTAAAATCCTCCATAGCCGAATACAGATATTCTTCCACAATGGGGTTTAATCTATGAATTTCATCGATAAATAATACGTCATTATCCTCTAAGTTTGTCAGTAAGCCCGCCAAGTCGCTAGGTTTGTCTAGCACAGGCCCTGAGGTTACCTTAATACCTGTATTAAGTTCATTAGCAATAATATAAGAAAGTGTAGTTTTACCCAATCCTGGAGGGCCATGTAGTAATACATGATCTAGTGCTTCTTCACGTTGTTTCGTGGCTTGTACAAATATTTTAATATTCTCAACTACCTTATATTGACCTGTGAAATCATCAAAACTCAAAGGTCTTAGTGCCTTTTCAATTTCTTTTTCTACAGTACTAAAATTTTCATCATCACCATTAAGGTAGTCTTCCCTCATAACTAGTAGTTTTGTTGGTTACTAAAGTAATTATTTAACCATGCAATTTCACTAAATTGCGCAGAAAATACACAAGTTTAGAAGGGAAAGAAAAGCACAAGTGTGGCTTTTAACAACTTATCAATATTTAACTATTACGAATGAATTTAAGGTTTAAAAATATTATTTATACACTAGGGCTAATTTCAGCAGTATTTTTGGTGTGGCATTATCGTCAAAACGACAAGCCCCAATTATTTATGTTAGAAGGAGGAACGATGGGAACCACGTATCACATTAAATATTTTGATGAAGAATCTCGAAATTTTCAGACCCAAATAGATTCCTTACTTAAAACATTTAACCAGTCACTGAGCACTTATATTTCAGACTCTGAAGTTTCACAGCTCAACCGTGATTCTGTATTTAATTTTAACCTTCCTTTTTTTAGGGAGGTAGTAAGTAAAAGTAATGAGATTACAATGTTAACTGCAGGGGCTTTTGATCCAACTGTGATGCCATTGGTAAATGCATGGGGATTTGGACCTGAAAATAGAACGAAAATTGACACTTCTTATATTGATTCATTAAGATCGTTTGTAGGTTTTGAAAAAGTAATTCGATTCAATGAAAAAAAAATATGGAAAACGGATAACAGAGCTACTCTCGATTTTAGTGCTATTGCTAAAGGTTACGGAGTAGATGTGGTAGCTGATTTTATCAAAAGCCAAGGCATAGAAAATCTATTTGTTGAAATAGGAGGGGAAGTAAGTTGTGAAGGAATCAATTTAAAAACAGATAACCCTTGGCGTATCGCTATTATTAATCCAGAATCAGAAATCACACACCCCACATTTATCGCTCAATTAGAGCCTGGCAATAAAGGAATTGCCACCTCTGCTAATAATTTTAATTATAGAATAATTGAAGGCGTGAAATATTCACACACCATAAGTCCTTATTCAGGATTCCCTATAAAACAAGCGATACTAAGTGCCACAGTAGTAACCAATGATTGCATGACTGCTGATGCATTGGCCACTTCTTTTATGGTGATGGGACACGAAAAAGCAATAGAGTTGGTAAGAAGACAAAAAGAAGTGGAGGCATTTCTTATCTTTAGCGATTCAACAGGAGCCGTCAACTATTTTGTTTCGGATAAGTTGAAGGATAAAATTAAGATACTTAACTAATGCGGAACGGACAAGAATGGTTTGGAGAATGGTTCGATTCTCCTTATTACCATATTTTATATAAAGACAGAGACTATACAGAAGCACATTCTTTTATTGATAATATTTCCAATTACCTAAATTTTGACCCGAGCCAAAAAATTATGGATTTGGCATGTGGTAAGGGACGGCATTCTATATATCTAAACAAAAAAGGGTTTAATGTAGTGGGGTTGGATTTATCTCCTGCTAATGTGAAATTTGCAATTAAGTATAGCAATGATCGACTTCAGTTCTTTGAACATGATATGCGAAATATATTTCGTGAAAATGAATTTGACTATGTCCTCAATATGTTTACAAGTTTTGGTTATTTCAATACAGAACAGGAGAATCAACTAGCAATAAGTAATGTTGCCAAAGGACTTAAAACGGGAGGACAGTTTATTCTTGATTTTTTAAACCCTTATAAAGTTATTCATCATCTTACGCCTGAGGAAATTAAAATCAAGGAAGGAATTGAATTTCACATTACCAAAGAGGTAAATAATGAAGGATATATTATTAAAAACATTAAGTTTGACGATATAGGAAGTCAGTTCTCCTTTCAGGAAAAAGTAAAAGCTATACGTAGAAAAGAATTTTTGTTATACTTTGATAACGCAGGACTTGAAGTGGAAGAAATTTTTGGAGATTATTTTCTAAGTCCTTATGATTGTGACCATTCTGAAAGAATGATCTTTATTGCAAAAAAATGATAACAAGTACTTTAGTATTATTTACAATTACTTTTTTGGCTGGTTTGCCAATAATTCTAACGAATAAAGAATGGTTTGGTGAAAAACTGAAGCTAACCTTGATTTTTGCAGGAGCCTATTTATTCTCTATCACAATTACTCACATTCTTCCCGAACTCTATACACAAGCAGGAGAGAGTGCTATGAAAATTGGAGTTTACGTACTTATAGGATTTTTTGTACAACAATTTTTGGAATACCTTACGTCTGGGGTTGAACATGGACATATGCATGAAAATAGCAGTGATCATCATCATAGCTCCT
>JAOUKH010000023.1 GCA_029882685.1 Cyclobacteriaceae bacterium | reverse complement strand
ATTTTTTGAGTACGCCTTTAGTGCTACAAATAGTAAAAATGAAGAATCCATTATGATAGGCGATAATTTAAAAACAGATATTGCTGGGGCAAATAATGTAGGTATGGATAGTGTCTACTTCAACCCGTCTGGTTATGCTAAACCTCATAAAGCCAATTTTGAAATTAAAGCACTGAGTGAACTTTTGGATATTCTTTAAAACCCAAATTTAACATCTCAAAAACAGTAGCTTTAGCTAAAGGATTTCAACAACTGTATTCATTATAATTCTCCAAGTAATTATTACCTTTGCAGTCGCAAACAATAATAAAATTAAAAGACAACTATTATGCCTAAGGGAATATATAATGTGCCTCTCCCAGATAATGAACCAGTATTAAGTTATGGTTCAGGATCTAAAGAAAGAGAAGAGCTAAAAGCAACTTATAAAGAGTTGAAATCAAAAGAAGTTGATGTGCCAATGTATATTGGTAGTGAAGAGGTTAGAACAGAGGATAAGCAAAAAATGACCTCTCCACATGATCATCAACATGTCTTGGGGTATTATAATAAAGGAACTAAAGATCATGTGGAACAAGCTGTCGAAGCTGCGTTAACAGCTAAAAAGGATTGGTCAAACCTCCCTTGGGAACAAAGAGCAGCGATATTCTTAAAGGCAGCTGATTTATTAGCAGGACCTTTCCGTGCAAAAATTAACGCAGCTACAATGTTGGCGCAATCTAAAAATGCTTTTCAGGCCGAAGTAGATGCAGCTTGTGAATTGATAGATTTTTTAAAATTCAATGTACAATACATGAGTGAAATCTATCAACAACAACCCGAGTCGAATGATGGAATGTGGAATAGATTAGAGTATAGACCTTTGGAAGGATTTATATTTGCAATTACACCCTTTAACTTTACTTCAATAGCGGCTAATTTATGTGCTGCACCAGCATTAATGGGCAATGTAGTTGTATGGAAGCCAGCTGAAACGCAAGTATATTCTGCTCAGGTAATTATGGAACTTTTTAAAGAGGCAGGGCTGCCAGATGGTGTAATTAACATGGTAACTGTCGATGGCCCAGATGCAGGTGATGTTGTTTTTAAACATAAAGATTTTGCAGGTTTACATTTTACAGGCTCTACTGGGGTTTTCAGACATTTATGGCAAGAAATTGGTAATAACATTGCCAATTATAGAAGCTATCCTCGTATTGTAGGAGAAACAGGAGGTAAGGATTTTATTGTTGCTCATAAATCAGCCAATGCTGCGGAGGTCGCCACAGGAATTTCAAGAGGAGCATTTGAATATCAAGGTCAAAAATGTTCAGCAGCTTCAAGAGTTTATCTACCTACTAATATTGCTGATGAAGTGATAGCTAAAGTGAAAACAGATGTAGAATCTTTCAAAATGGGAAGCCCTGAAGATTTTACAAATTTCATTAATGCGGTAATTGATGAAAAAGCGTTTGATAAAATTGCGAGTTATATAGATTTTGTAAAAAAAGAAAACGATGCTGAAATTGTAGTAGGTGGAGGGTATGATAAATCTAAAGGGTATTTTATAGAACCTACAGTAGTAAAAACTACTAACCCTAAGTTTAAAACTATGTGTGAAGAAATTTTTGGACCTATTATTACAATTTATGTGTATGATGAAAATGCTTTTGAAGCAACTTTGGATTTAGTAGACAGTACTTCGGAGTATGCACTTACAGGTGCTATATTTTCTAAAGATAGATATGCAGCTACCTTAGCAACTAAAAAGCTAGAAAATGCGGCAGGTAACTTCTATATAAATGATAAGCCTACAGGTGCAGTGGTAGGGCAGCAACCATTTGGTGGTGCTAGAGGATCAGGAACTAATGATAAAGCAGGTTCTGCGCTTAACCTTATTCGTTGGACATCACCTAGAACTATAAAGGAAACATTTGTACCACCTACTAATTATCGATATCCATTTATGGAAGAAGATTAAAAATAATCTCAAATCGAATTATTTTTCTCAAAAAGAGAATGACAAAATCTATAAAGTGCCTAAATTTAAATATTTAGGCACTTTTTATTTTGGTACGGAAACTGTGTTAGTATGGAGTATCTAAGAAACTTCAAAAAATGAAACACGTGGAAGGCAGAATTATTGACTACAGAAAGCTAAAGGAAACTTTTTCGAATAATAGAAAGGAAATGGAGCAGGTTATGCAGGGTTTGATATTAACAGCACATGAAAAAACTCCTGCTTTAAAGCGTTATTATGTGGTTGAAAATTGGGAAGAGTTAAATAATACAATTCGTTTTATACAATCAGTATTTAAACATGTTTCTACAGAGCGTTTAGATGAAGTATTAAATAGACTTTACAAGTTAGAAGAACGTAAAAAAACATCTAAGGAATTAAATGATGCTATAGAAGAAATAGCTGATTTATCATCTAATATTATCCAAGATATAGAATACTATTTAGTCGAAGGGAAATAGTAAAATAAAAGTATTATGTGTTTCAAGGTTTGATATGCATTTGTTGGTTTTAACGCATGTTTCTTGAAATAGGTCCCACAGTTATGTGGGACTTTTTTTATATAAAAACCGAAGCCTATCTGATCAGAGTACAAGTTTTTAACTTTTAAATTGTCATTTCATAAGCTTGATTCCGTTTTTACTGGAATCAGGACTGGAGAAATTTATAACCATCAAGAAAATAAAATACAAAATGATGAATGTTTTAACGATTTTTAGTCTCAATAATCGAGATAGAAATCAATAGTTAAACAATTATTAAATAACTTTGAACTGAAATATTTGTAATACTCTTTTCATTGTTTCTAAATATAGCGGTTCACAAATATTATTAGGGATGGAAGATTAAGTTTAGAAAATATTATGGCTTTGAAAATATATACTAAAACAGGTGATAAAGGTACTACAGCTTTGTTTGGAGGTAAAAGGGTCTCAAAAGCACATGATCGTATTAGTGCTTACGGTACTGTAGACGAATTGAATTCTTATATTGGATTGCTTCGAGATCAGAAAGTAAATCAGGACAATAAATCTGTGTTAATAGAAATACAAGATAGGTTGTTTACACTAGGGTCTATACTTGCTACTGAACAAGGGAATACTAAAGTAAAAGTACCTTCTATAATAGAAGATGATATTATTTTATTGGAGAATGAAATTGATGAAATGAATGAAAAATTACCTGAAATGAAAAATTTTGTTCTTCCAGGAGGACATCAATCGGTTTCATTTTGTCATATAGCTCGTTGTGTATGTCGTAGAGCAGAGAGACTCACAATAGCATTAAGTGAGCATGAAGAGATTGAAGAAGTTGTAATAAAATACCTTAATCGATTGTCAGATTACTTGTTTGTACTCTCCAGACTCATGACCAAAGAACTTAATACAGAAGAAACACTATGGAAACCTAGGATGTGAATAAAACAAAAACATTTTTTCGATAAAACTTGTTTTATGTTTTTCCACTAATTCTTTTTGCAAAAACAAAAAAAATATTTTCATAAATCATCTTTCCTTATAAGTAGTTGAGGTGGTTATTTTGAGAGGCTTCATACATAATACAATACATTAACTAAAATTTATAATTATGATTCAACAAAATTTTTACTTATCGTTTATTACGAAAAGAATTATATTATTTTCTTTTATTACGTTATGGTCAACAGCCTTATTTGCTCAGACTAATGTAAAAGGAAAAATAACTGATGAAAATGGCTTAAGTATGCCAGGTGTGAATGTTGTTATTAAAGGTACTACAATTGGTACAGCTAGTGATGATAATGGTACTTATTCTATTCAATTACCTGCTGATCAAAATGTGTTAGTTTTTTCATTTATAGGTTATGTTAATGATGAAGTTAATGTGGATGGGAGAACAGTTATCGATGTAAAGATGTCTCCAGATGTAGCAAATTTATCAGAAGTAGTTATTGTAGGTAGTCGTAATAAAAACAGAACTGAACTTGATTCTCCAGTTCCAGTGGATATTATTGATGTATCTGATATAGCAGCTAAAACAGGTAAAGTTGAAATTAATCAGATGTTGCAGTATGCTGCACCTTCTTTTAATGCAACAAAACAATCAGGTTCTGATGGTGCTGATCACATTGACCCTGCTTCTTTACGTGGTCTTGGCCCAGATCAAACTTTAGTATTGATTAATGGTAAAAGAAGACATCAATCATCTTTAGTAAATATTTTTGGAACTCGAGGTCGTGGTAACTCAGGAACTGATTTAAATGCACTGCCAGTAGCTGCCATAAAAAGAATTGAAATATTACGTGATGGAGCTTCAGCACAATATGGTTCAGATGCAATTGCTGGTGTTATTAATATAGTGTTGAAAGATAAAACAGATGGTATTTCGGGTAGTTTAACCTATGGGGCATATAGCACTAATGTAGGGGGCGATTTTTCACAACAAATTTTTGATACTCAAGGAGGGTGGAGTCCAACTCTTTCAAATATTGAAGGTAAAAATAGAATAGATGGAGAAAACAGAAGTTTTGATGGGAACTCATTAAAATTTGACATGAATTATGGTGTTCCATTAGGCTCAAAAGGAGGTTTTGCCAATTTTACCACTGAGTTTTTATCAAAAGAAAGAACTCTACGTCCAAGTTTTGATTGGAGAGAGGGCTATGGAAGTGCAGCAATCGATGGGTTTAACTTTATGCTTAACTCAGTAATCCCTTTAGATGATAATACAGATTTTTATGCATTCGGTGGTAGAAATTTTAAAAATACCAATGCTTATGCTTTTTCGAGAGGTAGCTTTGCAGATGGAGATAATCGTTCTGTTCCTAGTTTATATCCAAATGGTTTTTCGCCAAGAATAACTTCAAATATAACTGATATTTCAGGTTCAGTTGGAGTGAGACATACAACGGCAAATGATTGGAAAGTAGATTTTAACAACACGTTTGGGAAAAATTATTTCCATTATTTTATTAAAGGAACAAATAATGCTTCTCTTGGGGATGCTTCACCTACAGATTTTGATGCTGGAGGACATAGTTTATCCCAAAACACAACAGGGTTAGATTTTTCTAAATATTATAAAAGTGCATTATCGGGAATTAATTTAGCTTTTGGATTGGAATATAGAACTGAAAATTTTGAAATTTTTGCAGGTGAAGAAAGCTCTTATGCAACATACGATATTAATGGAAGAGCGATAATTGATCCAGCAAATCAAATTGTAGCTTTTGATTCAAATGGGGATGATTTGCCAGGTGGATCACAAGGTTTTCCAGGTTACAGCCCTAGTAATGAAGTGGATAGAAGTAGGACTAATTTAGGATTGTATTTAGATACGGAGTTTAATTTCACAAAGGATTTAATGGTTGGGGCAGCAATTCGATTTGAAGAGTATAGTGACTTTGGAGAAACTTTTAATGGTAAATTAGCATTGGGTTATAAAATTGGTGACAATTTTTTACTTAGAGGATCAGCTTCTACTGGTTTCAGAGCACCTTCACTAGCACAAATTTATTATAACTTGATATTTAATAATATTGTTGCAGGTCAATCTGTGCCTTCTTTACTATCAGCCAACAATAGTACAGTTACTAAAGCATTTGGAGTACAACCATTAAAGCAAGAAACAGCTACTAACATTAGTGTTGGTGGAACAATGAAAAGTGGTGGGTTTAGTGCCACTGTCGATGGATACTATATTGCAGTGGATGATAGAATTGTTCTTACCGATGGATTTGATGCGTCAGGGTTAGGGTTAGGCGTTGATGCTGCCCAATTTTTTGTTAATGGGGTTGATACCAGAACAATGGGAGTTGATGTTGTGTTGGGTTATGATCTAGACTTTGGAAATAGTAGTTTGAAAGTTGGTTTGGCAGGAAATTATAATAAGTTAGAAATAGCCAACATTAATCATGGAGCTTTAAATGAGTTTACTTTTTTCGGGCCTTTTTCTAGAGCTTACTTAGAAGCAGCAGCACCAAAATATAAAATTGGTCTAAACCTAGACTATACATATGATAAGTTGTCCGCTCAATTAACGGTTACTCAATTTAGTGAGGTAATTCTTCAAGATTTTCAATGGGTTGATACACCTGCAACTACACAAGCTGAAGCTGATGCACTTTTACTTGCAGCAACTGATACTTATGATGCAGCAATGACATTAGACTTTAATGTTAGCTATGCATTTACCAAACAGTTTAACTTGACTATTGGAGGAAACAATATTTTAAATAAATACCCTACACAACAATTTGATGGATGGACTGATCAAGGTGGTTTTTCAGATTCAGTACAAATGGGTACAGATGGTGCGTATGTATTTGGAAGAATAGGCTTTAATTTTTAAAAAAAGGAAGTAATAGTTTAGAAAAGTATTGAACATAGCCTACTAATCAGGATATGTTCAATACTTCTTTTTATCTACCTGTATTTTTCACAATGTTTTGTTAATTTGCACTTCTATTGTTAGTTAGGAGATTTCCTGAATAACAAAGTCATTTTCCTTTCTTTATAAGCTTTAATAGTTATGATTGATACAATCAATATTGATATAAAACAGACACAAAATTCTAAACTCAACAGTGTAGATTTTAATGACATTGAATTCGGGAAAGTATATTCCGACCATATGTTTATTTCCAATTATAGGGAAGGAAAGTGGGGAGGAAATAAAATTCTTCCTTATGGAGATATATCTGTAAGCCCTGCTACACCAGCTATACATTATGGTCAGTCAATTTTTGAAGGAATGAAAGCCTATCGATCACCAGAAGGTGAGATACTATTATTTAGACCTCTAGATAATTTCAACAGGCTCAATATTTCAGCTGATAGAATGTGTATGCCTCATGTGGATGAAGAAGTGTTCATGGAGGGACTTAGTCAATTAATTAAGTTGGACGAAAGTTGGGTGCCAAGTGCAGAAAGTACATCACTGTATATTCGCCCTTTTTTATTTTCGGCAGATGAATATATTGGTATAAGACCTTCAGTTGACTTCGATTTTATGATAATCACTTGTCCTGTTGGAAAGTATTATAGTAAACCAGTAAAGGTAAAAATTGAAACTAAATTTGCTCGAGCTGTAGAAGGAGGAACAGGATATGCTAAGGCTGGGGGTAATTATGGAGGAGCTCTTCATCCTGCTAAACTAGCACAGGAAAATGGATATGATCAGCTAATATGGACTGATGGTAAAGAGCATAAATATATTGAAGAAGCCGGAACTATGAATGTTCTTTTTGTTATTGATGATGTATTGGTTACTGCTCCAGCTGGAGACACAATTTTAAAAGGAATTACTAGAGATAGTGTGCTTACTTTAGCACGAGATTGGGGTATGAAAGTGGAAGAAAGAAAATTGGAGGTAACAGAGTTAATTGATGCTGTAAAATCAGGTCGATTGAAAGAAGCATTTGGAGCTGGTACTGCAGCTACAATTGCACATATTGCTACTATAGGTCATGAAGGAGTTGATTACGACTTACCCGAAATACAGAGTGATTCACTTTCTCATCGAATATTAAATGAATTAAATGCCATAAGAACTGGAAGAAAAGAAGATAAGTTTGGTTGGGTTCACAGAATTTAATTCTTTTATTCTCAAAACTCAGACTTAAAAAATATTATAACAATCATATATGAATTGATGTCGCACATAATGCGATCTTATTTTTAAAAACTATTTTTATTATGACGACAGATCAACTAAAAGATCTGAAAGCCCGAGTAGAGGCTTTGAGGAGGTATCTTTGACTACGATGTTAAAGTTAAAGAAGTAGAAGAGGAAGAATTACTTACCGCACAAGAAGGTTTCTGGAATAATCCTAAAGAAGCAGAAAAAGTACTTTTAGAAATCAAGTCCAAAAAACTTTGGACGGATGCTTTCGCAAAAGTAAATAGTGCTTTTGAAGATTTGAGTACCCTAAATGAATTTTATGAATTAGGTGAAGTTGATGAGGAGGAAATCAATGCAGAATACTCTAATGTAGAGGCTGATGTTGAAGAACTAGAATTCAAAAAAATGTTAAGTGGTAAAGAGGATCAGTTGGGAGCAATGCTTGAGATAAATCCAGGTGCTGGTGGAACTGAAAGTCAGGATTGGGCAGATATCATCAACCGAATGTATATCATGTGGGGTGAGAAAAAAGGCTACAATGTGAAGCAAGTAAATTACCAGTCGGGTGATGTTGCAGGAATAAAATCAGCTACATTAGAATTTACTGGAGACTTTGCATTTGGCAATTTAAAATCAGAGATAGGAGTACACCGTTTGGTGCGTATTTCCCCATTCGATTCAGGGGGCAGAAGACATACTTCTTTTGCTTCAGTATATGTATATCCTATAGTAGATGATACCATAGAAATTGATATTAATCCTGCTGATGTAGAATTACAAACTTCACGTTCAGGAGGAGCGGGAGGGCAAAATGTTAATAAAGTAGAGACAAAGGTGCAATTGACACACAAACCTTCTGGTATTGTAGTGGTTTGTTCTGTAGAACGTTCTCAATTAGCTAATCGTGAATTGGCAATGAAAATGCTTAAATCTAGACTTTATCAAATCGAAGTAGAAAAACGAAATGCCGAACGCGATAAGGTAGAAAGTGGTAAAATGCGTATTGATTTCGGTTCGCAAATAAGGAATTACGTTTTACACCCTTATAAATTAATCAAAGATGCTCGTACTGGTATAGAACGTACGGATGTACAAAATGTGCTAGATGGCGATTTGGATGATTATATTAAAGCATTTTTATTAGGAATTAATGCTAAAGAAAAAGTCTAATTTGATGGTACATACCATACTATGTTGTCAAGTTTAGGCTGATTATCGAAGATAGGCTTACCGAGGGGGTACTTGATAATTAATTTTGACACAATTTTCTCAAGGTCGAAGAACGTAAACCCCAATTTTGTTGAAAATCATTGAATTTTGAGGTTTTGGCACATGTTATTTTACATGTAAAACTATCTTTATATGCTATTGAAGGGTATTTTTACTAGAAAATAATTTTCAAGGATGGCCTACCGAAATTCTGTTAAGTTGAGTCTGCCTACCGCTGTAGACTTGTCGAAATCCATTTCATGATACTCTATTATCAGCCTATTTTTCATTATGTTAGCCAAAAAAAATAGGAAGTTGATAAAACAACAAAAATGCCTTTTGGAAGAACCCAAAAGGCATTTTTATATACGTTTAAAATTTAAATGTAAGTCCTCCCATGGCTCCTGTATGAGTCCCTGCATCTACTTGTACTTGTACTGACCATTTTGGATTGAAATTATACCTACCACCCACGTGAGGGTTTACCCCAATATTAGGTAATAATACTGTTCCTGTAACCGTAGTCGTAGAGTTAATTACAAAGTAACTAATGCTAATACCTGCATAAACGTCAAACTCCCTAGGGATATTTAATAAATTATTAAAATGAAAATCTCCATTAAACCCAATTCCAAAAGCAGTTTGTGTATAAGTTATTTTAGAGCCAGTAATTGGATCAATAGCATTTGAAACATATGTTCTAAATGACATAATTGGGCCAAGGCTAATATTTTCATGTATACCGAAATCCATACCTAAATAAACTGGAATTCCTAATGTAGATACCCCTACACCGAAATTAAGTTGTTTCTCCCCTTTTCGGATAGGACCTTGTGCGAATAGTTGTGATATACCAAACGTTAATAATATAATAAATGATAATGATGCCTTTTTCATATTAAATTGCTGTTTTTGTTTTTTTATTATTGTGACAAATATATTCATTCGTCTTTAATTTTGAACGAATTGATTGTATTTTAGTTATTATTGAATTTAGTAAAATCACGTTATTGAAACAAAATAAAATCACATCATTTTACGGTTTGCAATTTTGGTTGCTATGCGCAAGTTCATTTTTGTTTTTTGCGAGCTTTAATATGTTAATTCCTGAACTTCCTGATTATATCACTAGCTTGGGCGGTGAAGAATACAAAGGATTTATTATTGCCATTTTTACACTTTCAGCTGGTCTGTCTCGCCCTTTTAGCGGAAAGTTAGCAGATACAATTGGTAGAATGCCAGTAATGATAGTAGGCGCAGTGGTATGTTTTCTTATAGGATTCTTATACCCAATACTTACCTCGGTGGTAGGTTTTTTATTATTGCGCTTTTTTCATGGTTTTTCAACAGGATTTAAACCTACAGGAACAGTAGCTTATTTAGCTGATATAGTACCTATTAATAAACGCGGTGAGGCAATGGGGGTTATTGGAATGATGGGTAGTTTAGGAATGGCAGCAGGACCTGCTGCCGGAAGTTGGATTGCTGCAAATCAAGGAATGAATATAATGTTTTATACTTCGTCAGGAGTTGCATTACTGTCTGTGATAATACTTATTGGTATGAAGGAAACACTGCCCAATAAACAACCAATGAGTTTGAAATTGCTCAAAATTTCTTTTGATGACATATATGAACCAAAGGTGATTAAACCTTCGATTAATTTTTTACTCACAGCTATTTCCTTTGGCACCATACTTATCATTATTCCTGATTATAGTGAGTATTTAGAGATTAAAAATAAAGGACTATTTTTTGCAATATTTACAATTTCATCGATTCTAATAAGAGTACTTGGGGGGAAAGCATCGGATAAATATGGTAGAGTAATAGTATTAAAAATTGCGGCTATCGGTCTTACACTTTCACTTTCTTTATTGGCATTTTCACCCACTAAAACATATTTTATCATTAGTGCAATTATTTTCGGCTTGTCAGTCGGTTTAAATGCACCAAATATTTTTGCATGGGCAGTAGATTTAAGTGATGAAAAATACAGAGGTAGAGCTATGGCGACAGTTTATATAGCTCTTGAAATGGGGATTGGAGGGGGGGCTTTACTTTCTAGTTGGTTGTATGCTAATAAATCTGAAAATTTTCAACAAATGTTCATGGTATGTAGTGCATTTTCATTTGCTGCCTTTATATTTTTATTGATTACAGGAGAAAAGAAAAATTAAATGAATAAATCAAAAATAGCATTGTACCTTTTTGCGGTTATTGCTTTGCTACATCTATCTAGTATAGCGTTATCGTTGGATATGCTAGATGTATATACTAAGCCATTTCTAATGACAACTCTGTTGATTTATTTTTTGGTAAATGTAAGAAAGAATGGACATCCTGCATATTTATTAATAATTGGTGCATTAATATTTTCTTGGGTGGGTGATGTGCTCTTAATTTTCCAAATTAAACATCCTAATTTTTTTCTGCTTGGGTTAGGAGCTTTTTTATGTTCTCATGTGTTATACATCACTTCAAACAGAAGGCTGAGAAACAAAGCTGGGTCAGATGAGTTGAGTAAACCACGTTTAGCACGATACGATTTTTTTCTTGTAATGATTTGCTTTGCACTTCTATTGGTATTGATTCCTCGAATAGATAACATAATGCTGTTTCCAATATTAGTCTATGCTGTTACTATTACCTATATGGCTATCACTGCAATGCATCGATATGGAACAACCACTACATCAAGTTTTTGGTTGGTAATGGTTGGAGCATTACTATTTATGTTTTCTGATTCTACTTTAGCATTTAATAAATTTGTCACTCTTATTCCTAATGCGAGACTCATTATCATGACTACCTATATTGTTGCTCAATACTTTATCATCGAGGGCTTTATTAAGCATGCAAAAGGATAGCTTTTATCTATAGTTATATCAATATTACTTAATTGAATTTAGTTTCAAATTCTATAGGTGTTGCGTATATTTGAATAAATATGTCAAACTTAAAAAAATATAAATATGGCTTTTGAATTACCACAATTACCATATGCACATGATGCATTGGAACCAAATATTGATGCAAGAACTATGGAAATACACCATGGAAAACATCATGCAGGCTATACTAACAATTTGAACGCAGCTATTGCAGGAACAGATTTGGAAGGAAAATCCATTGAAGACATTGTAAAAGGAATGGATATGAGTAATGGTGCTGTACGAAATAATGGTGGCGGATACTATAATCACAGTTTGTTTTGGCAGGTGATGTCTCCAAATGGAGGAGGGAAACCTTCTGGAGAATTGGCTGAAGCTATTGATGAGGCTTTTGGATCTTTCGATGGATTTAAAGATGCTTTTTCTAAAGCTGCAGCTACACGCTTCGGGTCAGGATGGGCATGGCTGTGTGTTCACTCTGGAGGGAAAGTGGAGGTTTGTTCGTCTGCTAATCAGGATAATCCTTTAATGCCAGAAGTAGGTTGTGGAGGTGTTCCAATATTAGGGTTGGACGTTTGGGAACATGCTTATTATTTAAACTATCAAAACAGAAGACCTGATTATATTGCTGCTTTTTTTAATGTAATAAATTGGGAAGAAGTATCTAGAAGGTATTCAGATGGGAAATAAGAATTGAAATTAAGTTGCACTATCTTTATAAGAGTATAGTGCAACTTTTTTACTCAAATCTTGTCATCACCGCTCTGTGATCAGAAATATTACTTTCTACATTGTTTATGCAACTATCCAGTTTTATAGTTTTGGTTTCCAAAAAGTTGTCAAATAACCCTTTAGATATTAAAATATGATCTAAGTGGCTTGGCCAGCTTGGATAACTCCAGTTATTAGAAGAACCATTTGCTATTTCTTCATCAGCGAAAGTGAAATTAGTATCATTCAGAAAATTTTCAAAAGGGCCATCATGGATATCATCATTCCAATCACCTAAAACAATAATGTTTTCGTTGGATAGATTGTTGTTAATGTAACTTTGTAAAGTTTTAGATGCTGCTTCTCTTCTATTAGCATCATCTGATCCAGTTACTCCGCAACATTTAAGATGAATATTGAATAAAGTTATTTCTAATCCTGTAGATTTATGACGAATTTTTATCCTTACAGCAGGACGAGGCTCTACACTTTCTGATAAAACAATTGAAGAATTTTCCAATACTTCTATTTCACATTCTTTGTATATATATCCTAAATCCAAAGAACCATTTACATTTATTACTTCACCCTGCCATCCGTTAAGATTTTTTAGTAGTAGATTGAAGTCTGAAATATTATTAATTTCCTGAATAGCAATAATGTCTGCATTCATGTTGGGAATAATATCTTCAAGTAATCCCAAAGTGGCATTTCCATTAATAGGAAAAAATTTTAAATTCCAAGTAACAACGTCTAATGTAGTATCACTCAATTCAGTTAAACACGAGGAGTAAGCACTATGAATACTATTAAATTGACAATTTATTGTATCAGTTAGGTTTTCGTAATTATCTAAACTTTTATTTTCAGCAATATGAATTTCATCACATTGCTGTAAAAACAGCAAACCAATGATTACAAATAAAATTATATTTTTATTGAGTAGTATTTTCATTACTAGATATTCACAATTATAGTATAATGATTAATATAACTACTAAAATTTTTAATAAAAAATCAACTAAACTGAACTCATAACTTAACTAGAATTTGTACCTATTGCCAAGTCAATGGTTACATTTTATTTAGTAGATGTATTAATTTAATTATAATATTTAATTAATTTCACATCCTAATTTAATATACTTGTCTGACGTTTATGAGAGTAGCAATTGTCCTCAATACTTCTTGGAATATATATAATTTTCGATACAATCTTGTTAATCGTCTTTTGGAAAAGGGATACGAAGTTTATGCAATAGCACCACATGATGACTATAGTAAAAAACTTGAAAAAATGGGATGTAAATATGTCCCACTTTCAATGGATAGTAGAGGAGTAAATCCTGTTAAGGATTTTGCTCTAGTTGTTGAGCTATTTAATATATATAGAAAAGTAAAACCAGATGTTGTACTGCATTACACTATAAAACCTAATATTTATGGTACGTTAGCAGCCAGTATTTTAGGTGTTCCTGTGGTAAACAATGTTTGCGGTTTGGGTACTGCCTTTTTAAAGAAAAACTTATTATCATTAGTTGCAAAGTTGATGTATAAAATTTCTTTTTGGTATCCTAAAAAAATATTTTTTCAGAATGATGATGATTTAGAGTTGTTTGTAGATAATAAAATTGTTAGTAAAAACAGTTCTGATATTTTACCAGGATCAGGTGTTGATTTGAAAAAATTTAGTCCGTCTCAGTATAATTCAATGAATAAACTCACTTTTTTATTAATTTCAAGACTTATAATCGACAAGGGAATTTATGAATATATAGAGGCAATTAAAAGGCTCAGATTAGAAGGAATAGATGCTAATTTTCAAATTTTAGGTAGTAAAGACCCAGAACATAGAAGGGGGATTCCTATTCTCGAAATTGATCAATGGATAAAGGAAGGAATAGTAGAGTATTTAGGAACAGTAGAAGATGTACGTCCATTTATTAATGAGGCTGATTGTATAGTCCTTCCTTCGTATAGAGAAGGTACACCTCGCACATTATTAGAAGCTGCTAGTTCTACAAGACCAATTATAACCACTAATGTACCAGGGTGTAACAATGTAGTTGTTGATGGATATAATGGTTTTTTATGTAAAGAAAAGGATGCCAGTGATTTGGCCGAAAAAATCAAGTTGTTTATCCAACTTTCACAGGAAGAGCGTGTAGAGATGGGAGTAAAAGGTAGAAGGCATGTTGAAGAAAATTATGACGAAAATCTTGTCATAGATAAATATCTCAATACTATTTCTGAAATAGCCAAACAAACTGCATAGGTTAATTATTGTATATAGTTCTTTTTCTTTTTTGATAAGGGTTTGAAAGTTTGTGTATAAGAACAAAGTTTTTTAATATTTTAGCAAGTAATTTGGAAATAACTAAGATGTTAAAAATAATAAATACTTATGTAGCTCTTTTAACTATACTACTTGTAACATCATGTGGTACTTATCGAAAAAACATAATGTTGCAGGTTGGGGAGGGTGCTAGCTCTTCTGAAATAGATCATGCTAATCTATCTGTAAATTATATTATTCAACCTAGTGATATTTTACAACTCGAAGTATTTACAAATAGTGGAGAGCGTATTATTGACCCAGATTTTGAGCTCACAAAAGAACTTGGCGGTAATCAAGCTAATGTAAAGCCTAAGCTGAATTATATTGTTAATGCTGATGGTAGTGTTAAGCTGCCTATGGTGGGTATAATAAAATTAGACAGAAAAACTCTTCGTGAGGCCGAATTGTTTTTAGAAGAGGAATATGGGAAATTTTATGATACTCCTTTTGTGTCCCTTCAATTTGTAAATAAAAGAGTTACAGTAGTTGGTGCTGTTAATCAAGTTGTAGAACTTAAGAATGAGAACATAAAACTTATTGAAGTTCTTGCCATGGCAGATGCCATAGATAATGATGCTATTGTACAAAATATTAGATTAATTAGAGATGGGCAAGCATATATTCTTGATTTAAGTAACACTGAGGATGTTGCAAATACGAATGTAATGCTACAACCAGACGATATAATATATGTAGAGCCTATAAGACGACCATTCATTGAAGCTGTAAAAGATTATGGGCCAATAATTAGCTTAGTGAGTAGTATTACTGCCATCGTTGTAATTATTACAAATTCAAAATAGCCACAGTTGGAAAATAAAACTCTTAAAGATGAAATAATAAGGTATTCTGAAACTGATGAATACCAGAGTGTTGATTTTGAAAAACTTCTCAGTATTTTAAATAAAAGCTCAGTATGGTTAATACTTATCTTTATTGTATCAATTTCAGTTGCTTACTTAACTATTCGTTGGACTAAACCACTTTATAAGTCGGAATCAGAATTAAAATTGGACTTCAAAAGTGAGGCTACAGCTTTAGGGATTAGCAATGTAATGGAAAATCAAAATATCAATCATATTTCAGGGGAGATTGAACTTCTGAGTTCAAAATTATTTTTCAAAAAAGTTATAGATGCATCTGATATTACAGTTAGTTATAATAGCCGAGGTAATATTCTTAATGATGAACGTTATAAACATACTCCATTTATAGTTGAGTATAGTTTGATGGATGGTCAGCTATTAGATAAAGAAATTGATATTAATTTCATTTCTGATTCAGAATATAAAATGAGATATTATATAGGAGAAAAAGAATATAAGAAAACATATAAATTTGGTGATATAGTTAATGTTGATGGTTCTGAAATAACCTTAAATAAAACAATATATTTTGATAGTGAGAGTGATGAAAATTATTTTTTTGTTATCCAAAGTTTGGATGCATTGTATCAATATTTTGAAAATAACCTTGAAATCCACCCCCTTAACTTCCAAGCCAATACAATTAAAATAAATTTGAAAGACCATAATCGCTATAAAGCGAGAGAACTAGTAGATATTATTAATTCAGTATATCTGATTTATAGCCAAGAGCAAAAGACTATAGAGAATAATAGTAAAATTAATTGGTTGAATAATGAATTAGTAAACGTTGAAAAAAAGCTAGAAGAGTATGAGGATTATTTTGAAAAATTTACAATTAATAATAGAACTAATAATCTTGACCTTTTACTAAATGAAACGATAGAGGCTATACAAGAACTCGATTCTCAAAGATTTAACATACAACATCATTTAGCTAGCTTAAATAACTTAAAACAAAAAATTGATAATAAAGATAAAGTTTATGAGGTGGTGAGCTTTACAGATCAATTGTCAAGAACATTTTTAGAGGATATTAATAAGTATAATGAACTAGTTTTAGATTATGAAAGGATAAGTCAAGTATATAGTGAAAGTACTTATGCTTATAAAAAGAAGCTGAGCGAGATTGAATCGACTAAATCATTATTAGTGGCTAATGTTCATGAAAAGATTAACTATCTTGAAGATGAAATTAAAATTATTGCAGCTAGAAAAAGAATGTTAGAAAGTTCTTTTAACGAAATACCTTCTAAAGACCGTAAATTTAAAAAAGCTCAATTATATTATTCGTTATACGAAGAGCATTATTTAGCTATTATGCAGGCTCGAACAGATTTTGAAGTAGCAAGAGCTGGAATGAAAAATAACATCATAGTCTTATCTTCTGCTACGTTGCCAACTCACCCTATATCACCAGATAGCGTTATTATTTATGGTATTGGTATTGTTTTTGGACTTGTGTTTTGTATATTTTTTATTGGGGTTAGGTACTTGTTAAGTAATGGTATTACAAGCCTAAATGAACTTGAAAGACTGACAAATGGAATGGCTATTTTAGGAGCTATTCCAAAGTATTCCAAAGTGAAATTGAATGAAACAAGACTAATTGTTACTAAATCGTCAAGATCTTCAATTAGCGAGGCTTTAAGGAGTATTCGTACAAACATGGAATTCTTAGGTGGTGGAAAGAAAAATAAAATAGTTTCAGTAACTTCTACGGTAAGTACTGAAGGAAAAACTTTTGTGTCGGTTAATCTTGGAGGAATACTGTCTCTTTCTGATCGTAAAGTTATTATTGTGGATATTGATATGCGAAAGCCAACAGTTCACAAGGCTTTTACAAACCAGAATAATGAGAAAGGAGTTAGCACAATATTAATTAGAAGACATACACTCGAAGAGAGTATTTGCAAATCTGAAATTGACACTTTACATTACTTACCAGCGGGGCCAATACCGCCAAACCCTTCTGAACTATTACTTAATGGTGAGTTCGACAAATTAATTGATGAATTGGCTAAAAAGTATGATCACATTATTTTAGACACACCTCCTTCGAGTATTGTAACAGATGCTGTTTTAGTTATGAAAAAAGCGGATATCCCAATATATGTTTTTAGGGCAGATTTTTCAAAAAAGCAGTTTGTAAAAAACTTAAACCGATTAAAAGTCGTGAATAAATTTAACAATATTGCTTTGATACTTAATGGCCTGCAAAGTATAAATAATAAATACGGTTACGGATATTACTTGGACGAAAATAAATAGATAAATCCTAATACTGAATAAACATTGTTTTCATTTCTACAAAAGAAAAGCCCAAATATACAGTCAGAAATATATACTGATTTACATTCCCATCTACTGCCTGGGATTGACGATGGTGTTGATAAAATTTCTCAATCGATCGAAATTATTAAGAGGTTTCAAGATTTAGGATATAAAAAACTTGTTACTACTCCGCACATTATGCAGGGATTTTATAACAACACTCCGGAAATTATAAATAATAAGCTTGAACAATTGCAAGAGGAGTTGAAAAATCAAAATCTCCAAGTAGAGATTGAAGCTGCTGCAGAATATTATCTAGATGAATACTTTCTGTCACTTATTAATGATAAATCTGAAATCCTCACTTTTGGTAATAATTATGTTCTTTTTGAAACAGGATTTATGAATGAACCTATTAATCTTAAAGAAATAATTTTTAAACTGAAATCGAATGGTTATAATCCTGTAATGGCACACCCAGAACGATATGGTTATTTGACTCAAAATCTTGAGTTAATCGAGGACTTAATTGATCGTGGGGTATTCATGCAGCTTAACATAAATTCTTTATCGGGATATTATTCAAAAGATATCAGGAAGATGGCAGAAAAACTTATTGATAAAAAATATGTTCATTTTTTAGGAAGTGACTGCCATCATATACAACACTTGAAGGTTTTAGAAATTTCAAAGGGTAAGAAATATTATAGAAAAGCCTTGGAACTTAACTTACTAAATAACGCACTTTAATGATTTTAGTTACAGGAGCTAATGGTTTAATTGGGAGTCAAGTTTGCAAACTTTTGTTAGCATTAAATATTCCTTTTAAGGCTATGAAAAGGTGTGATTCGGATATTTCTTTATTACTAAATAATAATGTGAAATGGGTTGAAGGAGATATTCTAGATGCAGTTACATTTCAGGAATATTTATTGGGTGTGGAAGTAGTAGTTCACTGTGCTGCAGTGGTATCATACCATAAAGAAGATGAATATTTGATGTATCAAGTAAATGTTGAAGGAACAAGAAATGTTGTTGATACATGTATTGAAGCTGGAATTAAACAATTCATTCATATTAGTTCAATAGCTGCTTTGGGTAGAAAACCAGAAAGAAATACTATTGATGAAGATGATAATTGGTCAGACTCTCCTATGAATAGCACTTATGCTCGTACTAAGTATTTGTCGGAACTTGAAGCTTGGCGAGGATATCATGAAGGAATGGGTGTGTGTGTGATAAATCCGAGTGTGGTAATAGCTTCTGGTGATGGTAAAAGAAGTAGCAGCAAATTATTACAGTACATTTGGGATGAAAAAAAATTTTATACAGATGGTAAACTTAATTATGTTGATGCTCGAGATGTAGCTAATATAGTAGTTGAAATTTATAAGAGAAAGATAGTTGGAGAGAGATTTATACTTAATGCAGGAAATATTTCCTATAAGGATGTTTTTGAAAAAATAGCTAAACGTTTTGAAAAGAAACCTCCATCAATAAAAGTGGGTAATAATTTGTTGAAATTTATTTATATAATGGATCAATTAAAATATTTTTTAACCAGAATTAAACCTGTAGTTACTAAGGAAATGCTTAAATCTTCTAGATCTAACTCCTTATATGTAAATACAAAGTCCAAGAATTTTTTTAATATAGATTACAAGTCAATTGATGAAACCATCAATTGGGCATGTTCAACATTTAAACAGCAAAAAAAAGATAACTTTGAAACAAATATTAATTATATTGAATAGAAAGGTTGGTGTTTATGGAGAATTATAGGAGAAAAAGAGAAGAAAATGAATTTATCAAGCGATTTGAAGAATATCTCAAAAATCATAACTCCTTGTTTTTAGAACTGGAATCGTTTGAAGAAATTATTTCTATCTATCAAGAAAATACACAATATAAAAAAGCATTAAAGGCTTGTGAGTTAGCACAAGAGCAGCACCCGTTTTCTATAGAGATACTAATAATGAAGTCTCAAACACTTAGTAATCTCGAAAAATTTGAGGAAGCATTAGAGCTATTAGAGAGTGCCCAAAGCTTACAACCTAACGAAGTGGAAATTTATTTGATGAAAGGATCAATTTATGCACTTCAATTTATGCACAACGAAGCCATAGAATCTTATGAAACTGCTTTACAACTTACAGAAGAAAAGGATGAAGTGTATTATAGTTTAGGTTTGTCTTACCAAAGTTTGGAAGAGTATCAAAAAGCTATTGATTGTTACAAAGCTGCTATAGAAGAAAATATTCTTCATGAAGGTGCTTTATACGAATTAGCTTTCTGCCTTGATTTTACGGGAGAATTAGAAAAAAGTATTTCTTATTACAAAAAATTTATCGATTCAGATCCTTATTCACAAGGTGCTTGGTATAATTTAGGAATTGTTTATAATAAGTTAGGAAAATATGAATTGGCAATTGATGCATATGAATATGCAGTAGCAATAGAGGAAAATTTTGCTTCGGCATACTTTAATATGGGTAACACCTATATGAGTTTGGAGAAATACACCAAATCATTGGATGCTTATAGAAAAACAATAGATATTGAAGGCCCATCGCCTGAAGTGTATTGTAGTTTGGGTAAAGCTTATGAAAACCTGAAACAATATGATTTAGGTTTAAAGTATTATCAAAAATGCACAAAACTAGATAATATTTATGCTGAAGCTTGGTTTGGTGCTGGAGTATGCCTTGCAAATCAAGATAAATGGTTTGAATCGATTCATTTCATTAAAAACGCTATAAAATTTGACGAAATCAATGGTGAGTATTGGTTAGAATTAGGACGTGTTGAGTGTGCCGTAGGGAATATAGTTTCTGGTTTATCGGCTTATAAAAAAGCTGCAGAACTGTTTCCAGAGGAAGTTGAAGTTTACTTGGAATGGTCTTATATATATTTTGAACAAGGTCAGATTGAAATGGCTATTGAAGTGATTATTAGTGCTATAGAAGAACTTCCTGATGATGCTGACTTACACTATAGAATAACAGCTTATTTAATTGATGCAGGTAAATTCAAAGAAGCCTTTAATTATTTAGAAAATGCATTAATTTTGGACTTTGAAAAACACGAAGTACTATTTGAATTTTTCCCAAAATTAGAAATGCAGAAAGCACTTTATAAAATTATTGACCAATATCGTAAAGACAATTATTAATGAATTATACTTTAAAAAATATTCCTGAAAGAACACAAAAGCCAAGGGATAATGGTTTTACTATGGCTATGGATAAAGGTTTGAGCTTAAGAGAAACAGAAGACTTTATTAGTGTTTGTCAGAATCATGTAGACATTGTTAAACTAGGATGGGGGACTTCGTTCGTTTATCCACAAGTAAAAGAAAAAATAAAACTTTATCAAGAAGCAGGTATCCCAGTTTATTTTGGAGGAACTTTATTTGAGGCCTTTATTATTCGTGGTCAATTTGATGATTATAGAAAAACTTTAGATAATTATGGAGTAACATATGCTGAGGTGTCCGATGGCTCAATTGAGCTTGATCATGATAAAAAATGTGAGTACATTTCCAAACTAGCTGAACAGGTTACAGTATTATCAGAGGTAGGTTCCAAAGATGCAGAAAAGATTATCCCTCCTTATAAGTGGATAAAACTTATGCAAGAAGAGCTTGATGCAGGGGCATGGAAAGTTATTGGAGAAGCTCGCGAAGGGGGGAATGTTGGGCTTTTTCGTTCTAGTGGAGAGGTTAGATCTGGACTTGTAGAGGAAATTTTAACTAAAATACCTTCTGAAAAAATTATTTGGGAGGCTCCAATAAAATCACAGCAAGTGTGGTTTATAAAATTGTTAGGCACCAATGTAAATTTAGGTAATATCGCTCCTCATGAGGTTATACCTTTAGAAACAATTCGTTTAGGACTCAGGGGAGATACTTTCGATTATTTTTTAAAGCCAGAAGACCAACATCTTTAGCACGAAGTAAGAGTGAGAAATTTTAAAGATTACTTCTTTCTTTTTGTAAAGGGCATAGGTATGGGAGCTGCTGATGTAGTTCCTGGGGTATCTGGTGGAACAATAGCATTTATCACTGGTATATATGAAGAATTAATAAACTCTATTAAGTTACTTGATGGTAAAACTCTTAGCTTATTTTTTAAACTGAAATGGAGTGAGTTCTGGAAAAGGATAAATGGGAACTTTCTGTTTACAGTTTTACTAGGAATAATTATAAGTGTTTTTTCACTAGCAAAATTAATCTCCTACTTATTGGAATCACATTCAATTAAAGTATGGTCATTTTTCTTTGGGTTGGTGGTGATTTCGGCTATCACAATTTTAAGAGAAGTAAAAAAATGGAATTTGAATATTGTAGTTATGCTACTTATGGGCATGGGTATAGCTTATTATATAACTATTGCATCGCCAGCTACCACTCCTGAGGATTGGTGGTTTGTGTTGCTAAGTGGGGCTATTGCTATTTGTGCAATGATTTTGCCTGGCATTTCTGGAGCATTTATTTTGTTAATTCTAGGTAAATACGAATACATTACTGGCGCATTACATGATTTGAATATTTCGATAATTGTATTATTTATTTTAGGTTGTGTATTAGGGCTATTAAGCTTTGTTCGTGTAATATCATGGGTGCTTCAAAAATATTATTATATGGCTGTAGCTTTATTGTCAGGTTTTATGATTGGTTCATTAAATAAAGTTTGGCCTTGGAAAGAGGTGATTTCATTTCGTATTGATAGCAATGGTGAACAAGTTGCTCTTCAGGATCAAAGTATTCTGCCAACACAATACTTTGATATTACAGGTAATAGCCCTGAAATTTTACAAGCTTTATTTTTTATGGCAATTGGAATTGGAGTTGTAGTAATTGTTGAAAAAATTTCTCATGCTAATGAAAAGGCTAAGACATGAAAACATTTGGATTAATTGGACGCAAATTGTCTCATTCATTTTCAAAGCAGCATTTCGAAAATAAATTTAATAAAGAGAAAATTGTAGATTGTGAATATCAATTGTTTGAGATAGAAAATATTAATTCATTTACCCAGTTAATAGAAAACCATCCTACAGTTGTTGGTCTAAATGTAACCATCCCTTATAAACATGAAGTAATTCCATTCATGGATAATATGGATGAAAGTGCAGCTAAAGTTGGTGCTGTAAATGTAATAAAGGTTGAAACACTGGAAGATGGAAATAAGAAATTCACAGGTTTTAATACTGATTATTTAGCCTTTAAAAATTCGCTAGAAGATTGGTTGAATAATAGGCAAATTAAGGCACTTGTTTTGGGTACTGGAGGAGCAGCTCAGGCCATTTGTACTGCATTAAATGAGTTATTAATTCCGTTCTTAAGTGTGTCTAGAAGTTCTGAAAATGGATTAACCTATGAAGAACTTAATAGTAAACCAGAAATCATTAAGGATCATCACCTTATTATTAACACTACTCCTTTAGGGATGTATCCGAATATTGATGATTTGCCTGATATTGACTATTCTTTATTATCTAATAATCATCACCTCTATGATTTGGTATATAATCCAGAAATAACACAGTTTATGAAAAGAGGTAATGATCGAAACACCAAGACTAAAAATGGATTAGAAATGCTTTATTTACAAGCTGAATATTCTTGGAAAATTTGGACAAATAGCTAGTCAGCAGGAATTTTTATGTCAAACCTAGTTCCTTTGTTATTCACTTCATTAAGTGAAATATATCCATTGATTTTGTCAATTCCATATTTTGCAGTATAAAGACCTAGCCCTGCACCTTTAGAATTTTCATCTGCTTTTTGAAACATCTCGAAAATTAGATCACGTGCATCTGGATTAATACCTATACCATTGTCTTCAAAGCTTAAGGAAATATATTTATCAGTGCGTTGACCTGTAACTTTAATAAAAGGTGCATCTACGTTAAGTAAAGAATTGAATTGTATGCCATTTTTTATTAGTTCCGATAGCACCATTATCATAATTTCACGATCAACGCGAGCTTTTAGATTGGGTTGAAAATCACTTATAAACTTTATTCCTTTTTCTTTTAGCTCTTTGTTGAAGGTAATAGCAATATTTTGAATTAGAGAGACAATATCAACTTGTTCTGGTACAATCTTTTTGTTTTTTATTTCATAGACATTATTAATACTCTTAATTGTATTGTACAACTTATTGGTGGTGTCATTGATCATGTAGAAATATCCCAAAGCATTGTTGTCCTTAATATCTTTTATAGCTAAATAATTCAAACCTTTTAATGTAGTTAATGGTCCTTGTATATCATGAGAAGATCGATAAAGGAACGACTTTAATTCCTCATTGACTTCTTGAAGTTCACTTGTTCGTTCTTCTACTTTTATGTTTAGCTCAATATTCTTTCTTTCAATTATCAACTTTGCTTCAGCTAATTTGTTATTATTTTCTTTTATGAATTCGTTTTGCGTATTGATTTCTTCATTTCTATCTGATAGCATTTGTTTATGCAGTTCTTCTTTGTTTAATGATGTTCTTATATAGGAAAAAAGCAAAAACGTAAAAGGAAGAATGATTACAAGTGCCAGTACAATATTTTTCAAGAGGCGAATACGTGCAGCAGAAATAAATTCTTCAAAACGTTCGTCAACTTGTAGAAGAGCAACTACTTCACCCCTACTATTTTTTATAGGAGCATAGGCAGATAACCATTTTCCATTTTCACTGTCATAAACATCAAGAACTCCCCCTAGTTGCATGTTTTTTAATATTTCATCAGGAAATTTTTGATATGAATGCCGGTAGTATGGGTATTGAGAAGAAGTGCTAATGAATTCAAATTCATTTTTAGCTTTATTGAACACCATGGTATATACTGAGCTGTTAAGACTGTTAATTAATTTAACGTTTTCTAACGTTTTATGTAGCCTATTGTATAAATCATTTTCTTCGTTAGTTATTATTTCATTCTTGAGTTGGTATTTATTACTCAATTGTTCATGCAGGTCACCATCAATCATAAAAGAAGCCGTATTAGCTATACTTTTTAGTTTTTCCAGTACTGCAATTTTAGAATTGTTAATATCGGAAAAGTAGGAGTATACAATAAAATATATGGCAAGAAGGTGAATACTAGAAAACATTAACGTTATCAAGTGATTACTTCTTTTTTTAATTTTAGTTTTCAAGATTAATAAGTGTCAGTTAGTATGTCGTAATTAACGCTACTAAATATGTACAGGTTAAGAAAACAATACTATTAGTCACCTATAAGACATTTGTAACTATGCTATGTGTTAGAAATGTTTAATCCATTGTCATTAATTTCAAGTGGTTTTCCAAAACGACCACTCTCATTTCTATTTTCAAGATTAAGAACGCCTCGTGGACAAACCGAAGAGCAAACACCACAACCCACACATGAAGAACGTACAATATTTTGACCCCTCTGTGCATACCATCTAACATCTATTCCCATTTCGCAATAGGTAGAACAGTTGCCACATGATATACATTGCCCGCCATTAGTGGTAATTCTAAACCGCGATTTAAAACGTTGTATTAAACCCATGTAGGCTGCTAAAGGGCAACCAAATCGGCACCATACCCGATTCCCCATTAGAGGATAAAATCCTGTGCCTATTACCCCTGAAAAAATTGCACCGATCAGAAATCCATAACTTTTTTGAATATCAAAAGTTGAAATTCCCATTAAATTACTATTACCAGAAATATAGGTGTACAATGTAGCAGCAGTCATTAGAATGGCAAAAATTAATATACTATTGATAAGATACCTCTCTATTTTCCATGCTTTTATAGATTTGTCAGAAAGTTGTCGGTAGGGATCGCCAAGTGTTTCTGCAAGACCACCACAACCACAAACCCATGAGCAATACCAACGTTTACCATAGAAGTATGTAAAGACTGGCACAATGATTAATGTTAATACTATCCCCCAAACAAACATGAAGATACCAATATTCCCTGAGCTAATAAGTCCATTAATATTCCAATCGAAGAAAAAATCATAATCCAAAGGCCAGGCATTTTTAAAATCCATATAGGGTAAATTAAAACGCACCAAAACTTCGGGAATCAGAAATGCAAAAGCTATTTGAAAAAATAATACAGTTCCTGTACGTAATATTTGGTATTTACTATGTCGGTATTTAATAAACATTCGAACAGCCATTACTGTCATTACTGTGCAATAAATTAAGCCATATAAAAACCATTGACTAGATGGGTTGCCACTTAAAGCTATGCTTATGGGGCTAACTATTAAAATTTGATTGCTTAATATGGCAGGAAAGAAATATAGAACAATATAGAAAACAACAAGATAAACAAAACTTATCCACCCGATCCATCCACGATTGGTAGCACTACTTTGAAATATCTGATTATTTTTTATTCCTAGAGTGCCTAATAAAATAACATCGGGAATAATGTACATTAATGAACCAATAATGCCTAAACCAAAAGTAAGAAGAAACATTAACCATTGATGGTGTATGAATAAGCCTGTAGCTGATGATTTTATTAGTTTATAAACAACAATTTGAGGATTATCCCACATTACTTTATCCCATTGTTGTTCGGCTTTTAGATTTTCATTGACAGAGTTATAGATTTTGGTAAACTCTGATGAAATTACTGTGGGAGAAGTGTAGGTTTTGCCTATGAAAATATTTTCTAATTGGACACCAATATTTTCGTATTGCTGTACAGATAGTGATTGATGAATATTGTTCTTTGTGGGATGGAATTCTCCCATAAAAGTAGTTGAGGAAAATATTACTAGCCCTGTTATGAAAATAATTAGCCCAATATTTTTAATTAATTTCATAATGAAAATAGGCTAGTGAATGTGTCTTTCTTTTTTTCGGCATGAATGTTTACCTCTGGAAATTTGATGTTGAATTCATTTATGATTTCTTCATCATGATTATTGAAAAATTCAGGGTCAAAGTTGGCTTGTTTCAAATTCAGCAGCACGTAGTCAATTGTTTTTTCTTCTCTCAACCATTTATCAAACACCTCATGCCTTAAGCGTATTCCAAAAGTATTCACACCAATTAGTTTATGGTTTAATTTATCGAAAATAAAATGAATACACTTCTTTCCATCTTTGTACTCCCAGTATAATTCTTCTTCATGATCACCCAGATTAGCATTAACAATACCATAGGTTTGATATTCAATATCAAAAAATTTGGCTGAATTAAACCATATTCCGGGGTGATAGGGTGTTTGTTTATTACAAATAGTATGAGCGACAGTTTCTCCCATTATTCGTCCAGAATACCAAACCTGTTCAATAGCTCTTCTGCCCATAGGTGGGGTTCGGTGTTCAGCACAATCGCCAATAGCATAAACATTTGGCAGGTTTGTTTCTAAAAATTCGTTAACTAAAATTCCTTTATTTATTTTCAAATCAGAATTCTTTAAAAAATCTATATTAGGTTGAACGCCTACAGTAAGTCCAACAAATTCGCACGAAATTTCTTCTCCAGAATTGGTGATAATTGATTTTACTCGTCCATTTCCATCATCAATAATTTCTTTAAGCTCGGTACTTAGTTTTAAATCAATATTGTGCTCTCGAATATGACGGTTAATTAATTCTGATTCTTGTCTTGGTAAAACTATATTCCAAAAACTATTTTCCCTTACTAAAAATGTTACAGTAATATTTCTTGAAGTGAGCATTTCTGCCATTTCTACTCCAATTAATCCTCCTCCTACTATTACTGCATGGTTAATATTTTTCGTATTGTTTTCCATGCTTTCTAAATCCTGAAAACTATAAAGCCCTTGAACTCCAATCAAATCTTGTCCAAGCCAGCCAAATTTGTTAGGTTTTGAACCTGTAGCCAGAATTAGGTCATCGTAATCTAATACATCACCACTCTCAAAGTGTAGTCTCTTTTGCTTAAAATCAACCTGATTCACATATTGTTTAATTAAGTTGATATTATTTTTCTTCCAAAAACTATCTTCATAAGGCTTTGTGTGTTCAAACTTCATGTGACCCATGTAGACATACATAAGTGCTGTTCTTGAAAAGAAATATTCGGTTTCTGCGGATACAATAGTAATTTTAAAATCGGTATGTTTTCGTATAAATCTTGCTGCGGTTACACCCGATATTCCATTTCCAACAATTACTATATGCTTCATTTCCCAGAGTTTTTAAGTCTATAAAAGTGTAATTCATCCAATACTAGGTTTGTCAAGATGGTGACAAATACTTGAGAATGACAAGATATTTGCAACAAAACTATTTACACTTGTCGTATAACATCAATAATTTAAACAAAATAAAAATGATGAAGAAGATTAATATTTTATTTATTCTCGTAGCAGTATTTTCTATAGGAAATGTAAAAGCAGATGTGATTTCGTTTTTTAAAGATACAGACATTTTTATGAAAAAATATGTAAATGCTGGTCGCGTAAATTATAGAGATGTAAAAATAAATTTTACAGAAGTTGAATCTTTATATAGGGAAGTAGGAGTAATGAATTTAAGTGGAAGTGATGAAAACACCAAAAAAGCATTTTACCTAAATGCATATAATATTATAGTAATCTATCAAGTAAGTAAATTCTATCCATTAAAATCGCCTATGGATCAAAGCGGCTTTTTTGATCGTGTGAAATATAAAGTGGCAGGAGAAAATATTACCTTGAATGAACTTGAAATCAAGAAAATAATTTTAAAATACAAAGACCCAAGAATTCACTTTGCTTTAGCATGTGGAGCTATAAGCTGTCCTGAGTTGGCTAGTTTTGCATATCAACCTATATCATTAAATGAGCAGTTGGAAGCTCGAACAAAAAAAGCAATTAATGATCCCGAATTTATACAGGTAAGTAGTGTAAAAAATACAGTAAAAATTTCAGAGATATTTAAGTGGTATCAAAGAGATTTTACTACTAATGGAGGAACAGTTATGGAATTTATTAATCAATATCGAATCAGCCCTATCCCTAATAAATTTAAGCTAGAATATTATGAGTATAATTGGAATTTAAATGAAATGTAGGTCGTAGATTTCTATGTTTCAACTACACACTATCTAATGAAATCACCCTAATATACCTCTTGTAATATCATGATATTACAAGAGGTATATTAATCGAAAATTCAGTTCCTTTCCCTTTTTCACTACTTACATTTATCTCTCCTCCGATTAGATTGATATATTTTTGAGATATAGTAAGACCTAACCCTGTGCCTTCATAGTGGGTGCCTTCCTTTTGGACTTCCCGTTCAAAGGAGTTGAAAATGTGAGGAAGAAATTCAGGACTTATTCCAACACCAGTGTCAGTAACTGTTGTGATAGCGTAATTATTTTCTTTAAAAATGGTTACTGTGATAGTTCCATTATTGGTGAATTTGATGGCATTCCCAATGATGTTGTTAAAAATTTGATATAAGATTGAGTTTGTTGCCAAACATATTAATGGAACGTCATCGGTAATCAACTTATACTCTATATTTTTTTTAATGGCGATAGGTTGAAGAAGGGTGAAAGAATCCTGTAAGAGTTTAATAACATCTACTTCTTCGAGTACAATTTCTTCATCTTCGGTTTCCTTTCTTGATAGTTCAAGTATACCAGTGATTGTATTCAAAAGCTTGCGGCTAGACTCTTTTTGTAATGCCACTAATTTAAGTAATTCTTTATCTTTAAGATCAATTTCAATAATTTCTGAAAGACCAATAATGCCGTTGATTGGAGCCCTAACTTCATGCGACATATTTGCTAAAAAATTAGTCTTCAATCTATTCATTTCTTCAGCTTTATGTTTTGACTTATTAAGCATTTTATTTACGTCTTCCAACTTTTTGTTTTGAAGGCTTAATGTGATAGCAATGCTTTCATTGGCGAAATGTAGATTCCAAATAATATAAAGTATTAAAATCATTATTACTATATACGCAATGGCCTGTTCGAATGAGTTGAGTGGAGCAGCTTCTAAAGAAATCCATTTTACTCCAATAAGCTCGAATATTAAAACATTTAGTATACCTGCAAGTTGAATGCTGGAGTAAATTATTGCCCATCTTAATTTAAGAAATAGAAAACTAAAGATTCCTGAGACAAAAAATATAGAAAGAGTTGAATAGTCTACTGTTTGAAAAATGATATAGATATTAGATAAAATCGTTAGTAACATAGTTATCACAAGAACATGTGCAACGAGTGTGATAGACTTTTTCCATTTCATTACATATAATAATGAAATCATTATTATATCAGCTACTAAAGCCCGAAAACCAACTTCTGTTGAATTCATAAGAAAACCAATAATTCCAATGGATAAAGTCAGGATGACTCCTAATAAGATCACATGAAATAAGATGGTTACTTTGGAAGTATAAATGGAATCCTCACCTAGAAGATCACCAATA
>JAOUKH010000173.1 GCA_029882685.1 Cyclobacteriaceae bacterium | reverse complement strand
AGCAAGCGTTGGTAATGATCGACAAAAAGGGATGTCGTTTTTAAAACTGGGTATGATTTACTATGAAAATCTAAAAAACTATAAATTAGCTCGTGATTACTATGATAGTACTATTCAAGCTCTCCCTAATGATTATGAGGATTACGAGCGTATAAAAGAGAGACAAGTAGTGTTAGATGAATTCGTTAAACAAATCAATATCATACAAACACAAGACAGTCTACTATCATTAGCAGCTCTAGATTCAGCAACATTAATGATCAAGCTTAATAAAATTGCTGAAGATTTAAAGACTGAAGAAAAACTAGAAAAAGAAAAAAGAAAAAAAAGAAGTCAAAACTATGTGAGTCCTTTTGATATAGGACAGAGCTCTACTGTTGCATCATCATGGTATTTCGATAATCCTACTTTAGTAAGTGCTGGACAAAGAGAATTTAACAGAAAATGGGGGACTCGTATTTTGGAAGATCATTGGAGGCGATCTAATAAATCTATAACTTCTGGAGGTTCATCACAAGAAAGAGCTGAACTCAACACCGTTGTAAATAATGATACGCCAAACCAAACAGAAGAGAACTCAGTAGAGAATAAAGCTATTGATATGTACAGCCAATTACCATTCACTGACGATCAAAAAAACAAGGCGATGGATCAAATAGAAGAGGCCTACTATAAGTTAGGAAATATTTATAATTTTAAATTAAATGAAAAAGATAATGCTGGAGAATCATTTATGACTTTACTGTCTCGTTTTCCAGAAACCATTTACGAGCCAGAGGTTTTATACCTTCTGTATTTAATTTATATGGAATCTCAAAATGAGCTTAGTAACACCTATAAAAACAAATTACTAAGTGAATATCCTCATAGTACTTATTCAAAGTTAATCGCAAATCCCGCATATACCGAAGACAGTAATGAATCTACTGCAAAACTGAAAGCTATTTATGAAAAAGCGTATCGCTTATATAAAATGCAAAAATTTGATGTAGCACTAACTTTAATAAATCAAGGGCTAACCAATTATCCTGAAATGTCATTTTCAGCCCGATTACGTTTACTTAGGATATTAATAATAGGTCGAACTGAGGATATTGGAAACTACAAATATGAGTTAGGTAAATTTATTACAGAAAATCCTGATAGTGATGTTACCGAATATGCAAAAACACTTCTTGCTTCATCAGAAGACTTTGAAATAAAACTTACAAAATTAAAGGGAATTAGATACATCGAAGATTTTGCACAATCACATTACTTCGCACTAATTTATGATGCTTCTGAAGGATTAACAGATAGGATTACTAGCATTGTTGAAACATTCAATTCTACTGAATTCAAAACTCACAATCTCACAACAAGTAACCTTACTTATAACGGTACTCAAGCTCTTATATTAGTTACTGAATTTGAAGGAATAGAGCTTGCTATTCAATATTTTAGTAAATTCAGCACTTCTGAGAATGAAATTGAAGTGTTGTCTAATTCAAAAATTCATACCTTTGTTATTACCAAAGATAATTTTGGGATTTTTTATCAAAATAAAGGGTTAGAAGAATACAATTCTTTTTTTAACAAAAACTATAATTAAACATGTTAAAAGATTTTTTTAATCGAGAGCATTCAGCATATAGGAAAGTGATTATATCAGTCTGGTTATTGCTAATATTACTTTTCGTTGGTCTTCCTGCATTTATTTTTAGTGTAAGTATCGATTTAGGTGGTTTATATGGAGGAATGCCAAGCTTAAGAGCGTTAGAGAATCCTGAAAATGACTTATCATCAGAAATATTTTCTGTTGACGGGGTTTCGTTAGGGAAATATTTCAGATATAACCGTAGCAACATTAGCTATAAAGAATTATCAGACGAGTTAATAACTACCCTTATTTCTTCAGAAGATCATCGTTTTTATAATCATTCAGGAATTGATTTTTGGGGATTATTAAGAGCCATTTACGGTACTGTAACATTTAATTTTGCTGGTGGTGGAAGTACTCTCTCCATGCAATTGTCTGAAAATCTTTTTAAAGACATGACCGAAGTAGATGGTAAGTTGATACATACAAAAGGGTTAGGTGCTATTGTTATTAAAACCAAAGAATGGATAATAGCCACTCAACTAGAAAAGAACTTCACTAAAGATGAGATTTTGGCTATGTACTTAAACACCGTATCTTTTGGGAGTCACGCTTTTGGGATTAAAGCCGCATCTGAGACCTTTTTTGGAAAACCCCCTTCTGAACTTAATTATCAAGAATCTGCTGTATTAATCGGACTATTACAAGCAGTAACTTTTTATAACCCTGTAAGAAATTATGACAATTCCATACAGAAAAGAAATGAAGTACTAAGGAAAATAAAAAGGTTAGGACATATTACCACAGAAGAGTATGATTCTATAGCTGATCTTCCTATTGATTTGAGTAGATATAGAGTAACTGATCATAATGAGGGGTTAGCTACTTATTTTCGTTCCGTAATTAAGAATGACTTAATGAAGTGGTGTAAAGAAAACAATTATGATCTCTGGGAAGATGGGTTAAAAATATATACCACTATTGATAGTCGTATGCAAAAATATGCGGAAGAAGCTGTAGATTATCAAATGAAAATGTTACAAAATAAATTTGATGAACATTGGAAAGATGGCAATCCATGGATTGATGATAAGAAGAAGGAAATTGAAGGTTTTTTAGAATCTAGAATTAAACGTACACCACGTTACAAAGCATTAGTAAGTAAATATGGAGAAGAATCAGATTCTATTGATATAATTTTAAATACTAAAACTCCGATTACAGTTTTTAGCTGGGAGGGTAAAATAGACACCCTTATGAGTCCCATAGATTCATTAAATTACTACAAACGATTTTTACATACTGGTTTTATCTCTGTCGACCCTCATTCAGGTAGCATTAAAGCTTGGGTAGGGGGCATTAATCACACTTATTTTCAATACGATCATGTAAGGCAAGGGAAAAGACAGCCTGGCTCAACTTTTAAACCATTTGTTTATGGAGCTGCAATAGAAAATGGATACACACCATGTTTCGAACTGCCTGACGTCCCTGTTACTTTTCCAGTAGTTGGAGATCCTCCAACTTGGACTCCTCCAAATTCAGGAAATAAATATTCTGAGGAAATGATGACCATTAGAAAAGCTATGGCTAATTCTGTTAACTCTATTACCGCCAATGTTATGAAAAGAATTGGTTCGCAAACAGTTGTAGACTTCGCTCATAAAGTTGGTATTGAAAGTAAATTGGAAGCTGTTCCATCATTATGTCTTGGCACAAGTGATGTTTCCATCTTTGAACTATCTGCAGCATATTCAACTTTTGCTAATGAAGGAATTGCTACAGAACCCTATTTTATCACTAAAATTGAAGATAAAAATGGTAATGTAATTCAAAATTTTGTTCCAAAAACAAAACAAGCTATAAGTGAAGAAACTGCATATGTTATGCTTCATATGTTAAAAGGTGGTATTGAAGAAGAAGGAGGTACTTCGAGGGGGCTGAGTCGGGAATTAAAAGAAGATAATGAAATTGGAGGTAAAACAGGAACTACTAACAATGCTTCGGATGGTTGGTATATGGGAATAACAAAAGACTTGGTAACAGGTGTTTGGGTAGGTGGTGACGAACGTAGTATTCATTTTAGGAATTGGTACGAAGGTCAAGGTGGGCGTACTGCACGACCCATTTGGGACTACTATATGAGAAAAATTTATGCCGATAGTATACTTGGCTATGAAAAAGGCCCTTTCAAAAAACCTGTAAATGGATTAAGAACTGAATTAGACTGCTCAAGATATGGTGTTTTTTCATCCTCTTTAGATGAAAGTGATTCCACTTTTGTGCCTCAACCCGATATTGATGTTCCAGAGGATGATGTTTTTTAATTACAATAATGCCTATTCTTCGTTATTCTCCTAATGAGCTTAATAAATTACCTAGTGAACCTGGTATTTATAAATACTACAATCAAGAAAATATTTTAATTTATGTCGGTAAGGCTAAAAATATCAAAAAACGTGTAAGTAGCTACTTCTCTAAATCTAGCAATGCCAACCGTAAAACACTTAAATTAGTTAATGAGATTTTTGAAATCGAATTCACCATTGCAGCTTCCGAATTTGATGCCCTACTTTTAGAGAATAATCTTATTAAAGAAAATCAGCCTAAGTATAACATATTGCTTAAGGATGATAAAACATTCCCATACATATGCATATTAAGAGAACGTTTCCCTAGAATAATTTCTACTAGAAAATATAATCCCAAAAAAGGGGAGTATTTTGGGCCTTACTCTAGTGTAGTTGCTATGAATAATGTATTAGAGCTTATCAGTAAGCTCTATACAATCAGGACTTGTAAATTCAATTTAAGTGAATCTAATATTAATAAGGGTAATTTTAAAGTATGTCTTGAATACCATATTAAAAATTGCAAAGGCCCATGTGAGGGTTTACAAACCGAAAATGAATATTTACATGACATTGCTGAAGCTCGAAATATATTAACAGCAGACACTAATAAAGTAAGAGCTATATATAAAGAAAAAATGAATTCACATGCTCAAGAGCATGCCTTTGAGTTAGCTCAAGAATACAAAGAGCGTATTGACCTTTTAGATAAATACCAGAACAAAAACATAGTGGTAAATACTAAAATATCAGATACTGATGTATTTACTATTTTAAGTGATTCTGACTTTGCTTATGTTAATTACCTTCGAATAAAAAATGGCAATATTATTTTCACTCGTTCTGTTGAAATAAAGAAAAAACTGGAAGAAACTGAAGGTTATATTTTATCTCAAATAGTATATGAAATGCGGCTTCAATCAAAAAGTGAAAGTACTACTATCTATTGTAATGTTGATATCAACTTTCCTTCTGAAGATGTACGATGTTTGATTCCAAAAATTGGTGACAAACGTAAGCTGATTGATATGTCATTAAAAAATGCATTTCATTTTAAGAAAGAGAAGCAAAATGAAAAAGAGAGATTAAGACAGCGCAGTAATGAAGCCGTAAAACAATTACAGAGAGATTTAAAACTAATAAATCCTCCTAATCATATTGAATGCTTCGATAACTCTAATATACTGGGGACTAATCCAGTTTCTGCAATGGTTTGTTTTAAGCGTGGTAAACCATCAAAAAAAGATTATAGACATTATAAGATTAAAACTGTAGAAGGTCCTGATGACTTTGCCTCTATGTATGAAGTAGTGTATAGAAGATATAAGAGATTAATAGATGAAGAAAAAAATTTACCCAATCTCATACTAATAGATGGAGGAAAAGGACAACTAAGTAGCGCAGTAAAGGCTTTGAAAGACTTAACTATTTACGGAAAAATACCTATTGCAGGAATTGCCAAAAGATTGGAAGAAATCTATGTGCCTGACGATCATCTCCCTATCCATATCAACAAAAAATCACCATCTTTAAAGCTTATTCAACAACTTCGAGATGAAGCACATCGATTTGCCATCAATTTTCATAGAAAATTAAGAAGTAATAATAGTTTCAAAACTGAGTTGGAAAACATAAATGGTATAGGGAAAACAACAGCAAATAAGCTTCTAAAGCATTTCAAATCACTGAAGAAAATTAAAGAAGCAAACGTACAAGAAATAGTTATTGCAATAGGTAGTAGTAAAGCTAAAATATTAAGTGAATATTTATCACAAAAAAAGGAGAGCTAAAACAGCGCTCTCCTTTTCTTATAAGTTATTATAAACATTAGAACTCCCAAAGGTGGTGTTCTTTTTCCATTAATTCTAGTTCTATTCTTTCAGCAGCCATAATACCTTCTTTACGAGTTTCATAACTTGGGTTATCTACAATAAATTCATCATCTGGATTTTCAACTTTAACTAAAGATCCATGGAATAAACGTAACAAGAAGGCATCTGCAAAATTTTTGTTTTCAGCACTATTATATCTATTAAGCCAAACTGCCTCTTTAGGATGGTTTCTAAATAACCTTACTAAATCTTTATACTTAAATACTCCTAACGGTTGTTCCAAACCTGTTCTAGAATTTTCAGTACCAGGGACAATAAGTTCTATACTTTGAGTTTTATAATATAAACGAGACCTTCTTTTATCAAAAATTCTATCTTCCATTATCCTGATTATAGAAATTTGTCTAGCTAAAAATAAATCTGCTTGACCAGCACTCTTGTTTACCACCCATCTAGGGTCAGTTCCTGGGGCAATACCATATTCAATATCTTCTTTAGCAGTATATGCAACACCATCATATTCCGCTTCATCACCTTCATAATAATCCATGTCCTGATCATACAAAGATACAGGTACTGGATCCGAAGCTACCATTTTCTCAAAAAACTCCTCTTTTGTCATCGTGTTTTCTAAAGAATCACTCGTATAAATATTTGACAATTCCCCAGATTCAACGGCAGTAATTATTAATTGTGTTATTTCTCCATTTTTAGCAAAAAACCCTTTGTTTTGCTTCTCCTTAAGATTAACATCCATCCAAACACGTTTCTTAAACATATGTTCATACTTAGCAATAGGTTCAATGGAATTAGGATTATATTGTTCGTCTAGTTCTTGTGCAAAAGATACTGTTACTTGTGCAAAAGATACTGTTAAAAATATCAGCCCAACTAAAGAAAGGAAAGTGGTTTTTCTTATAAATATCATAGCAAGCACTTTTAATTTATCTAACGAAATTAATTTATTGGTATTGTGTGTATTTCATTACGGGTAGCAACAGTTTCACTTTTACCCTGGTACGTTTTTCTTGTAACCTTTTTAATTTCTATCACCAGTCTATCTCCTGCACGCGCTTGTGCTGTAAATTGTGAGAGATTTAATCTTTGATTGGTGAATTTTTGAGTATGAGCAGGTCTTGTACCTCTAGCTAAAGTTACTATTATTTCTCTAATTCGATAGCTGGCATCTTTTGGCACTTCTCGTTTAAAGTTTTCATCAGCAATTGGAGTCACATCCATAGTACGTAGCGTAGCTGCTTTCACGCCATTTTTCTTATCCACTTCTCTTCCTCCTAATTTAAAAGAATATGTAGGAAGTGGTGGTTTTTTTACTGTAAAAGTTTCAGAACCTAGTCTATTTCCTCCGTTAGAAACAGTTAATACCACTTTACTTCTTCCTGTAGGTACTACAGTAACAAAACCTGTTTTACTACCTTTAATGGTATTAGCATCTGGAGAAGAAAATGATGGATTGTAATCAGTTCCTAATGAAGGTACCTGAATATTTAACTCATTACCACAGTTCATATATAAAGCTGAAGCTGCTGCAGAACGTACTTGAATAACTGGTTTAGCTACTTCATAATCATGAATTATTGTATAAGTAGTGTCATTTAACTCAATTTCTGCTTTAAATGATGCTTCCGCTAATAAAGTTTTAGGATCAAATTTTGAAGCACTAGCTGTAAATTCAATTTTACCATATTTAATGCCATTTTCTGTAACACCAACATCCACTTGTTTGCCATTGTACTTAAACTTTGGATCAAGTGCATCGGAAGATGCTGTGATAAATAAGTCGGCTGTAAACTTGGCTCCAGCAGCAACCGTATTAGATTTTGGGCGAATTAAAGGCACAATCGTTTCAAAGTCTATATCCTTAGCACCTACCAATTCGGCAATGTTTTCCAAAGCCCTTTGTTCATAGCGTAATACCTCAGACTCCATGTGACTTATGGTAGCCATACCTGCCGCAGTAGGTGTATGTTCAAAATAATATGCTGAAAAATCCATCATATTCTGA
>JAOUKH010000172.1 GCA_029882685.1 Cyclobacteriaceae bacterium | reverse complement strand
TGATAAAATCAATGCGAAGGCGGGCTTTTTTTGTTTGTAGGAATTGATGATTGAGAACTTGATGGAGAGGGTTTTCAAGTGAAATAACTCTCCGAGAGTTATTTTAAATACGCTTGTGCTAAATGGGATTTACATACTTCTACTCTTGGTATATTAAAAAATCCCGTAGAAGCCAAAACAGCATAAAAAAGTTTCATATATACATCATTTATGAAACGAAATATATTGGAATTTGGTTAACCCTTTTTATATGTTTACCTGATTATGCAAAAATCATTTTTAGAACACTTATATAATAAGCATAAGGAATGCTCTATTTGTCCTTCTCAAGAGTTTGTAGGTAATTTTTTCGCAAATTTACTTCAAATATTTTTTCCTGAATATGCTACAAAAAATTATGATGGATTCTCAAATTTTTTATCGGAAGTAGACCGACTAAAAAATGACCTTCTCCAAGTACTTTTATTACCTACTAATCGGACTAAGCAAGAAGCTAATCAGATTATGAATTCTTTTTTTGATGCTTTGCCTGAGGTACACGGAAAGCTCGAACAAGATGTGACAGCTATGTACGAGGGAGACCCTGCTGCCATTAATGTTAGTGAAGTTATTCATTCATATCCAGGCTTTTATGCTATTGCTGCTTACCGATTTGCACATGAATTACATAAACTAGGAGTAGAAATAATTCCTCGAATGATTACAGAACATGCACATAGTAAAACAGGAATAGACATTCATCCTGCTGCACAAATAGGAAATTATTTTTGTATTGATCATGGTACTGGAATAGTTATCGGAGAAACCACAAATATTGGCAATCATGTGAAAATATATCAAGGAGTTACTCTTGGGGCACTTAGTGTTGATAAAAAGGATGCCAAGAAAAAAAGGCATCCTACAATCGAAGATTATGTAGTGATTTATTCTTCCGCAACAATTTTAGGAGGCAATACTGTAGTAGGGCATCATAGTGTTGTTGGAGGAAATGTATGGATTACGAAAAGTATGAAACCTCACTCTAAAGTATATTATAAAAATAATGGCAATGAAAGTAACGTTGTTACTTTTGATGCATCTAACCACAAATCTGTTTCATAATGACACTTTTTCAACTTATTGGTAATACTCCTCTTATTAAACTCACATCTATACCTCTAAATAATAAGGTGGAAATATATTGTAAACTGGAAGGTCAGAATCCAGGGGGGAGCGTGAAAGATCGTGCTGCATACAACATGATTAGAAATGCACTAGAACGTAAACAAATTAGTGTGGGTGACAAATTGGTTGAAGCTACTAGTGGTAATACTGGAATTGCATTAGCCATGATTGCTCGGGCGACTGGTGTGGAAATGACATTAATAATGCCAGATAATTCAACTCCAGAACGAGTAAAAACTATGAGAGCTTATGGAGCTGAAGTTATACTTACTCCCGCAGAAAAAACCATAGAATATTCACGTGAATTGGCTGAGAACATGGCTGTCAATGAAGGTTATTTCATTCTTGATCAGTTTGCTAATCCTGATAATTATCTTGCACATTATAATACTACAGGACCAGAAATTTGGAAGGATACAGATCAAAAAGTAACTCATTTTGTATCAGCAATGGGTACAACAGGTACTATTATGGGAGTTTCTAAGTATCTTAAGGAACAAAACAATGAAATACAGATAATAGGAACGCAGCCTACAGAAGGATCTAGTATTCCTGGTATTCGTAGATGGTCGCCAGAGTTTCTTCCTAAAATATATGACCCTAAACGTGTGGATAGAATTATTGATGTTAGTGCGGAAGAAGCTACTAATATGACTAGGAAAATGGCTGTTGAAGAAGGTGTATTAGCAGGAATGAGTAGTGGAGGCGCACTATCGGCAGCACTAAAAATTGCTGGTGAAATTGAACAAGGAACTATTGTAACTATTGTATGCGATCGTGGTGACAAATACCTAAGTTCATCTCTTTTTGAATAGTTCATTAGGTAATGTACTGATAGTATGTGTTATTTTGAAATTTAGTTCACAGGCAAGCTAAAACTAAATATTGAACCCTTTCCAACTTCGCTGGATACCCAAATCCGTCCACCGTTTTTCTCAATAAACTCTTTACAGAGTATTAAACCCAGACCAGTCCCTTTTTCATTAGCCGTTCCTTTGGTGGAGTGCTTAGTGTCAATTCTAAATATTTTTTGGACTACTTCGTCACTCATGCCCACTCCATTATCAGCAATAGAAACATTTACTTCATTATTATTTTTTTGTAGCCCTAATGTTATTTTCCCTTCTGTAGGAGTAAATTTTATAGCATTAGAAATAAGGTTTCTTATTACTGTATTTACAGAGTTCTTATTGGCATTTACCTGAAGTTCGCTTTCAGTAGTGTCATATATAATTTCTATATTTTTACTTTGTGCCTGTGCTAGCAGTAAATCTCTATTTTCTTTAAGTATTGAAGTTAAATCAAATACTTCAGGTTTAAATTCAATGTTACCCGTTTGTGATCGTGACCACTCTAATAAATTTTCGAGTAAGGCGTATAAGTTTTTTTGCGATTTATCAAGATCGGCAGCTAAGGTTTGAATTTCCTCCTTGCTCATACTATCAATATGGTCTGTGAGTAGATATGTGAATGAGGAAAGAGAATTTAAAGGGCCTTTTAGATCATGACTAATTATGGAGAAAAATTTGTCTTTAGTGGCATTTAAATCTTGTAATTCTAAGTTTTGGCGAGCTACTTTTTCGTTTACAATTGTAAGCTTTTTATTTGATTGCCGTTTTACGAAATATAAAATAAGCAATAGGATAGCAATGATTAGAATAAAAGAGGTGAGGATAAGTAGGTTTTTTTTAAACGCTTCTTGTTCGGCTAGTTGCTTTTCTTTTTTGGCTCTTTCTTCATCTAATTTGTCAATTTTAGTTTCGAAATCTTGAATGTTATGTACATTTTGAATTTTCACTAATTGTTGCTTGTCTTTATCATTTTCAATAAAATCATTCATAGCTAAAAACTCTTCCTGATAATCTAAAGCCTGCTCAAACTTATTGAGTTGTTTATAACATTGGCTTAGCTTTAAATAGCTATCTCTAATAATTACATGTAGGTTGGCACTTAATGCTAACTTTAGTGCTAATTTTAAATTGGCAATAGAACGCTCATAGTGTTTTTGGTCATAGTATAAAGCACCAATACTCAAGTAGGTTTCTGCCAGGCCTGCATTATCTTTTATCTCCTGTTGTACTTCTATAGCTGCTGTATAATTGGCTCTTGCACGTTCTTCATTTTTTATCGACCAGTAAAGTGATCCTATAGAATAGAGCGTAAGTGCTTCATTGTAACGATCTCCCAGTGTTCTTTGAATCAATAATGCTTTTTTATGTGTATCTAGCGATTGCGAAAAATTTCCTTTTATCTTTTCAATTTGACCAAGCATAAAATATGCTTCTGCTTCATATTTCAAATCTATTTTTCCTTTGTACGTTAGTACTTCTTCGAAATTTTGAGTAGCAAGTTGCAATTCATTCATTGAGGTATTCACTCTTCCCAGTTTATTAAGCAGATATACTTTTGTATGAATGTCACCTAAAGTTTTATTTAGTTCAATAGCTTTATTTAGAAAATCAGCACTTTTATAATTGATTTCAACAATCTCAAATACCTTGGCTATGGCCAAATATGTAAAGATTTTCCCTTCTTGAATATTGCTATTTTCTTCAAAAGCTAAGGCTTGCAGAAAATAATTCATTGCCTTTTCATAATTATATGTCTGAGTAAGGTGTAGCAACCCCAATTCCTTTAATGCTTTTGCTTCACCAAGAAGGTTAAATTCTTCTTGTGCATCCATTATTTTAACTTCTGTGTTTTTTATTACTTCGTCAACATTATCGATTTGTTCAACCTGAAAATAGTGCTCAAACCAAATCAAGTCATCATTCATATCTTGTGCAATAATCTGTACATGTGATATGATGATCAGAAAAAAGAGGGAAATGTGTTTTATTGCAGTATACATTTATTAAATTTTGTTAAAAATGTAGAAAAAGAATGTTATTTTGTGTTGAAGTTAACAGAATTCCTTACTTCTTTTATGTTAATCGTTTTTTGATTACATAGTTATTGGCATTATTTGTGCCTATAAAAGTAATACATGTTTATTATATGAATTTTGCATTATGCATCTATTCTTTTAACTTTTTGATCTCGTAAATATTATTTGAAATGGGAATGAAGAATTTTTTTATTGCTTTTTTGTTAATTCTAGGAATTGCAGATGGAATGGCTCAAGATAAAAAGTCAGTACAAGAAAAAATGAAGGTGTTAGACCAATACCTGGAATACGCTGTGGTGAATAATGGTTTTTCGGGGCAACTATTGGTTGCTAGTGATGATCATATTTGGATCGATCAAGGTTATGGTTATGCTGATAGAGCTAATAAAATAGAAATTAATAATAAAACAGTTTTTGACATAGGAGAAGTAGCTGATCAATTTACTGTTACAGCATTATTGAAACTTGAAGAAGAAGGAAAACTTAGTCTTGTTGATAATATCACGAAATTTTTCAACTATGTACCTGATGACAAAGTTAACATTACAATTCATCAATTAATTACACACACTTCTGGATTGCCTCTTAAGTTAGGTGGAGATTATGAAGTAATTACTCGAAGTAAAATGATTAGTAATGCAATGAGTACCCCATTACTTTTTAGTCCAGGACAAAAATTTTCGTACTCTAAGGCTGGATATAACTTGCTTGCAGCGATTATAGAAATTGTTTCTGAAGACTCTTATGAGGTATATTTAAACGATGAGATGTTTGAAGAGGCTGGAATGAGTCAAACAGGCTATACTATTCCTAAGTTTTCAGATAAAAATATAGCTGTAGGCTATGCAGGTGAATATAAGTGGGGCAAGCCCTCCGATCATGTTTTGGGTAATGGACCATCGTGGTATGCCAAGGGGCATAGTGGTTTTCTTTCTAACGTTGGAGATTTATATTCGTGGTATACGGCAGTACATGGCGAACATATTATAGGCCCAGATAATGTCTATCGTTTGTTCTTACCACAAGTAGACATAAATGATGAAAAGTCATCTGTTTATTGTTACGGTTGGGTAGCGTCACGATCAAATCATGGAGGTAATGTATTAATATCAGAAGGTAACAATAAGATTTTCGATACTAAATATAACATGTATCTTGATTCGGGAATAGTTATTATTTTGATTACCAATGCATATAATGATTCTATTGATGAAATTTTCGATAAAATTGAACAGCACGTTTTTAATTAACGGTTTTTAGCAGAAGAATTTTTACATCTATTTTTGATTGATCTTTAGTTAGATATACACAGTTATAAGCCTTATTATTAATCATAAGCAGACAAAATACCACTAATGTGGTATTGGTTTTAATATTTACATAATATAAATTTGCTATAGTCTTAAACTAAGACCATATTGCAAAATAAATATATTAAATATGTTATATTAAATATATTTTGCTTTTAAAGTTATTTTTAAAAATTACTATGTGAATTAATTTCAACTAAAATATAGTGCTATGGGAAAATTTGATAAAAATACAGGAGCTCCAATTAGCAAAGCTAATGCGGATAAAAAGGCTAAAAAATGGAAAGATAATAAAAACAAAAAAGTTGAGACTAACGCCTGTTTTATAGGACGCGATTGGCTTGAAGAACTTTTATCAAAACCAGGATGTACAGGGATATGGGTAAATTTTGGAGAAAGTGAAGATGGGAAAAGTGTAGAGCCATTTTTTATAGCTGGAGATGTTGACGGAAATTACATTATGTCGACAGAAACCAAAACATCTACATCAGAAGTAGCCATAAGTAATGATATAATTAATGATAGTACTGAGTGTCCACCTGATTGTCCTCAGCCATTATAACATTCTATGAACTATGATTGGTTGTTAAGACAGGTTTTTTCAGTCCTTGTTCGGTTAATACCTGCTATTATAGGGTTATGGTTTTGGTATAGGTATACAAAGGGGGAAAAAGCATTTATTATTTTGCTTGGCTACGATGTGATTGGCATAATAATAGGTGCTTTTTTGGCTTACTACTATCATAACAATATAGTCATGTCTCATATATATGCGATAATGGAAGTGTGGCTATTGTCTATATTTTATCAAAAATATATGACCAGTAAAAGTGTAAAGCAAATACTTTCATGGTTTCCATTTATTTATACTGTTTTTTCAATTGTAATGATCATTGGATTTACAGGTGTTTTTAATAACAACCCTTCTTCAAATTCAATAAGAGCACTATTTACAATTGTTTTTGGAAGTATTGCACTAACTCAAATAGTTACTGAAGACGAAAACCTTATTCATCAAGGTAATTTTTGGATTATACTTGGTTTAGTATCTTATTATTTACTTAATATTGGTTACCTATCTATGAAATATTGGTTAATTAAGACAGATAGCACATTAACTTGGGGACTATTTACTATACTTCGTTACAGCTTTTATGTGGTTAATATCTTTTATGCTTTGGGCTTATGGCTTATCGCCAAAGAGAGAAAGCAAAAAATAGTAACAGAAGATATCGTATCAACTTAGTTGGTATAAAAAGTTATGCTTGTTATATCTCAATCCAACAGAAAACTGAGTTTCGTTTTTTACATTAATATCAATTAATATAAGCATCAAAATTTCTTACTAGTGATCCTGTTAGGAATTAATTTACCACCATGAAAAAAGAGATAGTAGTGGTTTATTTATTAATCAATATTTATGTTGTTCTCAGTAATAACTCTTTATGATCGCATGGCTTTTTAGAGTTTTTTTGTCTCTTTTAGTAAGATTAATACCTGCGATTATCGGAATTCGTTATTGGGATCGATATAAAAGAGAGGAAAGAGCATTTATAATTTTACTTGGATATGATATCATTGGCATAATTATAGGTGCTTTTTTAGCTTATTACTATCAAAATAATATAGTAATGTCTCACATATATTCGATAGTGGAAGTAAGTTTATTGTCTATATTCTTTAAAACATATATTTCCAGTATTAGTGCTAAGCAAATACTTTCTTGGTTTCCATTTGTTTATGCTGTATTCAACATTATTATGATTGTTGTGTTTACAGGTGTTTTTAATGACAATCCTGTAGGTAATGCAATAGAAGCATTATTCACGATCGTTTTTGGGAGTATAGTACTAAGTCAGATCGCAAGCGAAGATGAAAACTTTATACGTCAGGGGCATTTTTGGATAATTACAGGTTTGCTCTCTTTCTATTTACTTAATATAGGTTATTTAACAATGAGTTACTGGTTAATTGCGACAGATAGCACATTAACTATGGGGCTGCATACTGTACTTACCTACAGCTTTTACGTTGTTAATATGTTTTATGCTTTGGGTTTATGGCTTATCGCCAGAGAGAGGAAACAAAAAAATAACAGATGAAATAGCATCAACTTAATTGGTATAAAAAGTTATGCTTGTTATATCTCAATCCAACAGAAAACTGAGTTTCGTTTTACTCCAATATATTAATACAACTAGGGTTCGAGGTGAGACACTCTGCATTTTAGATCAAAAAAATGGTATTAGGTAATAATTTTCTATGTATAGCATGGCTTTTTGGTATTTTTTTCGAATTAAAATTCCTAAATTAGGATTTCACAAAAATATAAACATTATGAGATACTATTTATCGAAGGTTATGGTGTTATTAGCTATAGCTAGTATTTCCTGTGAAAACATGGAAATAAATCAAGAAGAAAATGCAAG
>JAOUKH010000171.1 GCA_029882685.1 Cyclobacteriaceae bacterium | reverse complement strand
TTTGAAAAGAATAAATTAATTTTTGATTTATCTTCTTTTGATATGAAAGTTACAGACCAATCTTTATTTGCTTCGAATCGGATAATGCGTAATATATCGCAGCTTCAGAGCGATTTAGACTCACTTGATCAAGATAAAGAACAATTAATGTACGATACTTATAAAGATAATAGATTTTTCTTCACTTATTTAAATGAAAGTAAGCTTCCACTTACCCCAAAACTAGAACTTTACAAACAAATCCAAGATTCAATTGACCTTGTCAAAAAGAAGGCTGATAGTTTACGCTTATTAGAAAATGATAGTTTAAAAACATTTAATGATTCTATAAAAGTGCCATTAAAAGATAAATATTCAATTAAGAGTTCTGTTGAAAAAGAAAAGAGTAAAAAGAAAAGAGCAGCGATTAAAAACTCATTGCCTTTTGTAACACAGGATCAAATCAAAAGCTTAACAAATGCTCCAAGAGTTATTCAAGGTGAGGTAGAGTTGATAAAAAACACAAATGCTAAATCTAAAGTAGATAGTACTATAATAAATAGGCAAAAAAGGAAACGAGCAAAAGAGTTGAAACAACAAAAAAATAAGCTCCAAAAATTTTTGGCAGATTCAGTGCTTACTACTAAAATTTTAAAATCGGCTGTAAATACAGTTAGGCAAAATAAATCAAAATTGCATTCTCATAACATTGCAGAGGAGCGTAACAGAGCAGAATTTAGAACGTTTGAAGTACAGTGGCATAAAATAATAGCTAATTCATTTGCTTGCGTGGTAATGTTTTTAATAGGGGCACCATTAGGCGCAATTATTAAAAGAGGTGGATTGGGATTTCCTGTTTTAATTTCTATTCTATTTTTTATTATATTCTATGTATTTACTATGACAGGCGAAAAATGGGCAAAACAAGGGGTTATTGACCCAATGCTTGGTATGTGGTCATCTAATATTTTATTATTCCCCATAGGTTTATTTTTCTTACGGCAGGCACGAAACGATGCTAAACTTTTTGATGCTGATTTTTACAATGTGATGATATTAAAAATCAAAGATTTTATCAGTAAGAAACGATAAATGAATTATTGGAATTGGTTGTTTATTATTTTAAATAACTCTACATTTGCGCTTTCAATTTAATGAATTAATAAATTATAGCTAACTATGTATTTGTCAAAAGAGAAAAAACAAGAACTCTTTAAGAATCATGGTCGGTCAAAGTCTGAAACAGATACAGGATCAACTGAATCTCAAGTAGCACTTTTTACCCACCGTATTAAGCACTTAACGGAGCACTTAAAGAAAAACAAAAAAGACTACTCAACCCAACAAGGGTTATTGAGATTAGTAGGTAAGAGAAGAAAGATGTTAGATCATCTGCAGAAAGTAGATATCGAGAGATATAGATTACTAATCGCTGAATTAGGAATCAGGAAATAAATTTAACGGAAGGGGAGTTCAAACGAATTCCCCTTCTTTCATCCTTTCTTTTAGGTTTTTGATTATACCCCGTCACAGCCTAAATCATTTTTAAATAGACATTTATGTTAAACGTTATTACTAAAAAATTTAACCTGCCTGACGGAAGAGAAGTTTCAATCGAGACTGGTAAATTAGCAAAACAAGCAGACGGGTCAGTTGTGGTGCGCATGGGAGATACCATGTTACTTGCTACAGTTGTATCGTCTCAAAGTGCAAAAGAAGGAGTTGATTTTTTACCTCTTTCTGTTGATTATCAAGAAAAATTTGCCTCTGCAGGAAAAATACCTGGAGGTTTCTTGAAAAGGGAAAGCAGATTATCAGATTATGAAGTTTTGGTTTGTCGCCTAGTAGATAGAGCTATGCGTCCATTATTCCCTAATGATTATCATGCAGATACTCAAATTGCAATTTCATTAATTTCTACTGATGGAGAAAATTTACCAGATGCACTTGCTGCCTTAGCTGCTTCTGCTGCGGTATCCGTTTCGGATATACCTTTTGCTGAACCAATTTCTGAAACCAGAGTAGCTAAAATTAATGGAGAGTATTTAGTAAACCCTACCAAGACACAATTAGAAGATGCCGAATTAGATATTATTGTTGCCGCTACCATGGAAAACATTATGATGGTAGAAGGTGAAATGAAAGAGTCAAGCGAAGATGATATGCTTGAAGCATTAAAAGTTGCTCATGAAGCAATTAAAGTTCAATGTCAGGTACAGATTGATTTAGCTAAAGAAGCTGGTAAAACAGAGAAAAGAGAGTATAATCATGAAACCAATGATGATGCTTTAAAAGCAGAATTAGAAGAAAAATTATACGATAAGGTTTATGCAGTTGTACAGCAGCAGATAAAAAATAAAACAGAACGTAAAAATGCTATTAGTGCTATTAAGGAGGAATATATTGAGTCTCTTCCTGAAGAACATGAAGTGGATTTAGGGTTAGTTGGAAAATATTTCGGAGAGATAGCAAAAAAAGCAAGTCGTGATTTGGTGTTGAATGAATCTAAACGTTTGGACGGTCGAGAATTGAATGAGATTCGTGATATATGGAGTGAAGTAGACTATTTGCCATCAGCGCATGGATCTGCTATCTTCACACGTGGTGAAACACAATCATTAAGTACAGTTACTTTAGGCACTAAGTTGGACGAGCAAATGATAGATGGTGCTGTTCACTCAGGATATAATAAGTTTTATTTACATTACAACTTCCCAGGGTTTTCTACTGGAGAGGTAAAACCAAATAGAGGACCTGCAAGAAGAGAAATAGGACATGGAAACTTGGCATATAGAGCATTAAAACAAATGCTACCTACAGGTGAAAATAACCCTTATACTATTCGTATTGTATCTGACATTTTAGAATCAAATGGTTCTTCTTCTATGGCTACGGTATGTGCAGGAGCATTAGCATTAATGGATGCAGGTATTGAAATTGCTGCACCAGTATCAGGAATTGCTATGGGTATGATTTCTGATAGCGAGACAGGTAAATATGCTATTCTTTCTGATATTCTTGGAGATGAAGATCACTTAGGTGATATGGATTTTAAAGTAACAGGAACTGAAAAAGGGATTACTGCATGTCAGATGGATATTAAAGTAGATGGACTTTCATATGATGTTTTGAAAAAAGCTTTATTGCAAGCTAAAGAAGGTCGTCTTCATATTCTTAATGAAATGAAGAAAACAATTGATGGACCTCGTGAAGATTTAAAACCTAATGCTCCTCGTTCTATTATTTTAATGATAGAAAAAGAAATGATTGGTGCTGTGATTGGACCTGGAGGTAAAATTATTCAGGAAATACAAGCTGAAACAGGTGCAACCATTAATATTGAAGAAATTGATAATAAGGGTAAAGTAAGTATTTTTGCAGTTGATAAAAATGCTATGGATGCTGCTGTAGCACGAGTTAAGGGTATTGTTGCTATGCCAGAAGTTGGAGAAACTTATTCTGGAAAAGTTAAATCGATTATGCCATTTGGAGCATTTATAGAGTTTATGCCTGGTAAAGATGGTTTGTTACATATTTCTGAAATTAAGTGGGAGCGTGTAGAGAAAATGGATGGTGTAATGGAAGTTGGAGAAGAAATACAAGTGAAATTGGTAGAAGTTGACAAGAAAACTGGAAAATTCAGATTATCAAGAAAAGCGTTGTTACCAAAACCTGAATCTAAGAAAGAAGCGTAATTATTGATCTAAAAACTTGATATTTGGAACTTATTAATGTATAATTAACGTTCGCCTTTTTAGTAACTAAATATAGAATAGCTGAATGAGACAGTTAAAAATCAGTAAACAGATAACTAATCGCGAGAGTCAGTCGCTTGATAAGTACCTTCAAGAGATAGGTAAAGTAGATTTATTAACTCCAGATGAAGAAGTAGATTTAGCACAAAGAATTCGTGAAGGAGATCAGTTGGCTTTGGAGAAGTTAACGAAAGCAAATCTTAGATTTGTGGTTTCTGTTGCTAAACAATACCAAAATCAGGGACTCTCATTAGGTGATTTAATAAATGAAGGTAACTTAGGACTGATTAAGGCTGCGCAACGTTTCGATGAAACAAGAGGATTTAAATTTATATCTTATGCTGTATGGTGGATTCGTCAGTCAATACTTCAGGCATTGGCAGAACAATCACGTATTGTTCGTTTACCTTTGAATAGGGTTGGTTCTCTGAACAAGATTTCAAAAACTTTTTCTGCTTTGGAACAACGTTTTGAAAGAGAACCTTCACCAGATGAATTGGCCGAAGTTTTGGAAGTAACTACAGCCGAAGTGGTTGACACCATGAAAATATCAGGTCGTCATGTATCAATGGATGCTCCTTTTGTACAAGGAGAAGAGAATAGTTTATTAGATGTTTTGGAAAATGATGGAGATGTAAAGCCTGACTCTGAATTAATGAACGAATCGTTGAGAAGAGAAGTACAACGAGCTCTTTCTACATTAACGCAACGAGAAGCAGATGTTATTTCGTTATATTTCGGTCTTAATGGGGGACATTCTATGACACTGGAAGAGATAGGTGAAAAATTTAGCCTTACACGTGAGCGTGTTCGTCAAATTAAAGAAAAAGCAATTCGTAGATTAAGGCATACATCAAGAAGTAAAGCTTTGAAGCCATATTTGGGATAATAGTGTTAACCTATTAGAAATTGAAAGGTCTCAGATGAGACCTTTTTTTATGAGCTCATAAATTAATTTTATCAGATTAAATGGACGATCATGTTTTCATATCGTATTTTTGTATAACAAGATTTTAATATTACTAATATGACAACGGAAGAAGTAAAAGTTTTGATAATTGGTTCAGGTCCTTCAGGATATACAGCAGCAATATATGCTGCAAGAGCAGGTTTAAACCCAGTATTAATTACAGGTGGAGAACCTGGAGGTCAATTAACGACTACTAACGATGTGGAAAATTATCCTGGATATCCTGAAGGAGTAAATGGCCCTCAGATGATGATGGATTTTCAAAAGCAAGCAGAAAGGTTTGATACTGATATTCGATATGGTATGGTAACTTCTGTCGATTTCTCAAGCTATCCTCATAAAGTCATTGTGGATGATAAATATGAAATTGTCGCAGAATCTGTTATTATTTCTACTGGAGCCAGTGCAAAATACCTGGGTTTACCATCAGAAGCAAGATTGTTAAATAAAGGTGTGTCAGCATGTGCAGTGTGTGATGGCTTCTTTTATAAAGGGAAGGAAGTAGCAGTAGTAGGAGCTGGTGATTCTGCTGCTGAGGAAGCTACATATTTAGCCAACATTTGTCCAAAGGTATATTTGATAGTAAGAAGAGATGAAATGCGTGCTTCTAAAATTATGCAGCAACGTGTTTTGAATACTCCAAATATTGAAATTTTATGGAATAGCGAAACAGATGAAGTATTGGGAGAAGAAGAAGTAACTGGAGCTAGAATAGTAAATAATAAAACAGGGGAGAAAAGTGAAATTAGTATAAGTGGTTTTTTTGTGGCTATTGGACATAAACCAAATACAGAAATATTTAAAGATTATTTGGAAATGGACGAGGTGGGATACCTAAAAGTTCAACCAGGCACTTCAAAAACTGATATTGAAGGAGTTTTTGTGACAGGTGATGCTTCGGATAGAGTTTATAGGCAAGCAGTTACAGCAGCAGGAACAGGGTGTATGGGAGCATTAGATGCCGAGAGATTTTTGGCAGCAAAAGAATTTGATGAGGCTGAGTAACTTTTTTATTAATTTAATGTTTTCACTTTAGATATTTCTTGAAGACATCTTTTAACAGAATATAATGAAACTAGATATTTTAGCATTTGCTGCACATCCTGACGATGTTGAGTTAGGGTGTGCAGGAACAATAGCTTCACAGATAGCACAAGGTTATAAAGTAGGGGTTGTTGACTTTACATATGGAGAACTAGGGACAAGAGGAACTCCTGAAATAAGGGATGGCGAAGCTAAACTGTCAGCAAAAATATTGAAACTTTCTGTACGTGAAAATTTAGGTTTTCAGGATGGGTTTTTTAAAAATGATAAAGAACACCAGTTAGAAGTAATAAAGATGATCAGGAAGTATCGTCCAGAAATACTATTAGTAAATGCGATTAGTGATCGCCACCCAGATCATGGTAGAGCATCGAAACTTAGTAGCGAATCATGGTTTAAAGCAGGATTGAAGGAGATTGAGACCACAGATGGAGGAGAAAAACAGCAAACATGGAGGCCAAAAGCTGTATATCATTATATTCAGGCCAGATATATTCAACCAGATGTTATTGTGGATGTGTCTGATTTTTGGGATAAAAAAATGGAATCATTAAATGCATTTAAATCTCAATTTTATGACCCCAATAGTAAAGAAGAGGATACATTTATTTCATCACCAACTTTTATTAAGGGAGTTGAAGCACGAGCTCGGGAATTTGGACAGACAATTGGAGTGGAATATGGAGAAGGATTTACTGTGGAAAGAACCATCGGAACTTCAGATTTAATTAATCTGTTTTAGTTATTGAAAACTCCCATCAATCATATTAGCCTCACCAAATTGAAAGATGGTTTGTTTCAGAAACAAGAAGATTTGATAGCTGTTGAAGAACCAATGGAAATCCGGGTAGGATTTGGAAAAGTTTCTGAAAGGCAGCAACGAAAATTGGCGGTAACCATGAGAACTCCAGGGCAAGATCTGGAGTTAGCCGTAGGGTTTTTGTATACTGAAGGGATTATTCGATCGTATAGCGATATAGAAAGTGTAAAACATTGCGATGATTTAGAAAGTGATGCTGAAAAAGGAAATATAGTTCGTGTTGAATTAACCCCCGAAGTTATTGTAAACCTAAAGTCAATTGAGCGAAATTTTTACACTACTTCCAGTTGTGGTGTTTGTGGTAAAACATCTATTGATTCTATCAAAACACAACAAATTTTTTCTATCCCAATAGTTGAAAATATTATTACACAACAAACTTTGTTAAACTTAACTTCTAAAGTTACAAACGAACAAACTGTATTTACACATACAGGAGGTATTCACGCTTCGGCTCTTTTTGATTTGAATGGGGGGCTTTTGACACTTCGAGAAGATGTAGGACGACATAATGCATTAGACAAATTAATAGGGGATGGGTTATTACACAATAAACTTCCTTTACAAAATAATATACTTTGGGTAAGTGGGAGGGCTAGTTTTGAACTAGTACAAAAAGCTTCTATGGCTGGTATAATAATGTTGGTAGCTATAGGTGCACCATCAAGTTTAGCTGTGCAATTGGCTGATGAAACTGCAATTTCACTTATCGGTTTTTCCAAAAACAATAGCTTTAATATATATTCGCATCCTGAAAGAATTAAAATATGACACCTGAAATAATCCTTTTTCTAATTATTGGTATTGTTACATTCGATTTTGTGCTTGATAAAATCTTAGATTATTTGAATTTAAGGAATAGCAAAGATGAAATTCCAGAAGTAATGAAGGACTATTATGATGAAGAAAAATATCAAAAATCTCAGGAATATCAAAGGGTAAATTCTCGATTCTCTTTACTCACTTCTTCTATAAGTTTTGTTGTTGCGTTGGGCTTGTTGTGGTTTGGAGGCTTTGGGTGGCTCGATGGTCAACTTCGGTCAATAATTGAAAGTGAAATTGTATTATCATTAAGCTTTTTCGGAGTGTTGTTTATTGTTTCTGATATTTTGGCAATACCCTTTTCTTTGTATGGTACTTTTGTGATTGAGGAAAAATTTGGGTTTAACAAAACTACTTCAAAGACTTTCGTGATGGATAAATTAAAGGGTTATGTATTAGCTATTATACTAGGTGGAGGCATACTAGCTTTATT
>JAOUKH010000022.1 GCA_029882685.1 Cyclobacteriaceae bacterium | reverse complement strand
TTATTTTTTTATCAAAATCAGAGAATATGTCATGCATTGATTCACCTAGCTGTGGAGGAGTGTCGTCAATTTGATCATAAATTTCACGAGGAGACACGTTACTTTTAACTGGATACTGCTCGATATTCTCTAAATAATCGGCCATCCAATCAACCATTTTGTGTGCTTCCTCTCTAAAAGATTTGTTATTCATAAAGTAACTAGGATAAATCAGGAATAATTAATTTTCTAATAAGTTCATTTCCCACTTTTCAAGTTTCGGGTTCATAAATCTAAACCAAAAAAATGGAATAAGAGCTAAAATAATCATAGTAGGATATCCATAGGGTAGTTGTGGGCTTTCGTCATAATGTTTGAGTACCTGATATCTGCGGATAGCATTAAGATGATGATCAGAATGTCGTTGTAATTGAAAAAGAAAAAAATTACTTACTAAATGATTGGCGTTCCATGAGTGTAATTGATTTACAAGTTCATATCGATCATTATCGTCTTTTTTTCTTACTATACCATAGTGTTCAATGTAATTTACTTGTTCTAATATTGTAAATGCTAAAATACTTTGTGTGAAAAAATAGACTGGAACTTGCCAGGCAAAAACATCCATTAAATAACTAAAAATAGCAGTAAGTAATACACAGAACAATATTGGAAGAATGGAGAACCAAATCATTTGATTATTAATTCCCATAGCAGCATATCCTTTTCTTTTTCTACTTTCATTTTCTAATTTCCAAGCACTGGCATATCCTTGAAATACACTTCGCACCCAAAATTTGTAAAAACTCTCGTTTTTTCGAGAAGTAGCAGGGTCCTGTGGAGTTGCCACATGCACATGATGTCCTTTATTATGTTCAATAAAGAAATGCATATAGCAAACCATCATAAGAAGTACTTTGCTATAAAATTGCTCCAGTTTAGATTTTTTATGGCCTAGTTCGTGAGCTACTGTTATACCTATTCCACCTGTAATGAGCGAAGTAGCCAATATAAAACCAGCCCATTCAATTATTGTATTTACTTCACCTAAAGTAACTGCATAGGCTCCAAAAACCATCACAGTAAGTTGTGCATATACCCATATATAAGTGATGAATTTATAATAAAACTCTTTGGAAATGGTTTTTATCTTGCTTTTCGGAAAGTTTTCAGCATCTTTTCCAATAAGAGCATCTATTGAAGGGATAAAGATAAAAATGAAAAATATACTGCTGAAATGCCAATATCCACCATAGGTATAGCCCACAACATACATGATGATAAGTATAAACCCTGAGTAGTAACCTGCTTTTTTCAGTAAAGACATTCGTTTATGGTTTTATAACAAATTTATGGAATAGGTGTCAAATCAGTGCAAACGTATTTATAATTTCTTTTTATACACTATTACTTCAAGGGTTGTCTAAATAACTGATACTAAGCAAATCAATATGTCAACCTGTGCCTATCGAAAGTGTTATAGGCTGGATGAATATGGTTACGGAAGGTTCAACCGATACATGAGTTTGTAGAATATATATCAAAGTCCTTATCGAGTAGAAGAGTAGTGTTAATAAATACCCTTTTTAGGGTATTTCATCGTTCCTGTTTTGTTTTCAACTTTACAATAAATTAAAAATAGTTAAAATATAAACAAATATTATGAAATTAAAATCTAACACGATTCTATTTATAACTGTACTTCTATCGGCATGTACGGACGAAAATCCAGCAACACCTGATGCTGTTGCCTGTTTTGAGTATTCTCCACTAACGGATATATATACAGGAGATGAGATTTCATTTACCAATTGTTCACAAGAAGCCACCTCTTTTGCATGGGATTTTGGAGATGGAAATGTATCTACCGATGAAAATCCAAAACATACTTATACTGCCTCAGGAGATTATACTGTAAAAATGGTGGCAGCCAATTCAACTAGTGCGGATACTACTTCACATCAAATATCAGTGAATTCAAACTTAGTAAGTTATTTTTCTATTGATGGCACACAGTACCCATTGTCGTCAGGAAGATTAGAACATACGCCATGGGGTGGATGGAATGACAATATTCATGCGCTATGGCTAGTTCATAATTTAGAATATTCAGCTACTGATGATTGGTATGTTGGAACAGGTAATATTATTTTTTTTAATTTTCTAGTTGGAGCAGGTCCATTTGATATAGTGGGAAACTATTCGATAGGAGGACATACGGATGGTCTAGAAACTGAAATTAGAAACATGACTAATTTTTCAATATATAATGGCATTAGCCCGTTAGCATATGATTATAATGCCGTTACAGGAGAACCATGGCAAAATGATTTAGATCAAAACTGTACTACTTGTATAAAAAGTGATTTTTCGATGTCAATCACAGAAAATTTGGGAGTTTATACTATAAATGTTTCTTTCACAATGGATGGAAAATTAGTGAAAATTTACTACGAAGGTGTACTAGAAAAAATATAAATATTTATTGATCCACAACATTGTCACAGTTTCTTCATGTTTGAAACTTGGAGAAAATAGACAACAATGTAAATATTAAGAGAGTGTAAATAAATGCTATAAAAAGCTCCAAGGGTTCATTTCACAACATGTGAAAGTCAAAGAAATAACATTGATTTTTGTCAAGTTAATCCTTGGAGTTTAGTGGTATGGATGATGATGATTTAGATAGGCTCAATCTGATATTCGATAAATCTACCTTCTAGCATGTAGCTTTAGTTTAATAACTTAGGATATTTAACGTAAGATTTGTTAAAACAAGTTTAAGGTTATTGATCTTTAGGGGGTAATTCAAATAGTGTTAAAATAGTGTGTCTGTATTCAGGATCTATTTGGTCAATAATGTCTTCATGATCCATTACAAATTGATTATGGATTTTGGCAACATAGTCATAATCTACTCTAAATCGGAGAACGTTTGCTTCACGGGCATAAACCGATTCTATCAGCTCATTTATAAATGGGTATTTGCTAGCTACATCAGGAAAACTATCTATCAGTTGAATAATTTGTGCAGATAATGCTAAAGAAATCGAATCATAATAATCAATTTTTTCTGAGGTCATTTTTGTCATATAGTACCTTGATGATTTAACACCTTTAACTTTTTCTTTGTGGGCATTAATAATATTACTGTCAAGCACATTCGCATATTTAAGTTCATCGAGTAGCCGACTCAAATCACTTAATTTTTCATTATCATCTTGTATCATTACATTCCAAGTGTACAATAGACTATCTTCAATGGTGAGTAAATGGGAACGAAGTGAATCAATTCTGTCAAAAGTAGTTTCTGCTTTGTGTTTGGAAGAATTACAAGAGCTTAATCCTAAAACAAACATTAGGCTTAAAATTAATATTAAGTTAGATTTTTTTTTCATGGTTTATTGATTTACGGATAACGTATGGTTAAGGTTATTCAATAGGTTTGAATTGTTCAAAAGCTTGTTTGCAATTATTACAAAAATGTAGTGATCTGCAAAGTGTAGGTCCAAAAGGTGATTTCATGATGGTATCATTGCTTTCACAAAACGGACATTCAATATGTTGAAGAATATCGATATCAACAATTAGTGTATTACTTGGAGGGGGAGCAAGCCCAAATTTTTTTAGTGCTGCTCTTCCTTTATCATTTATTAAATTAGAGTTCCAACTTTCTTTAAAAGAAATAACTACTTCAGGGTTTTTAACTCCATGTTTTTGTAGTGTATCAATTACATCTTGTTTCATTACGTCCATTGCAGGGCAACCTGAAAACGTTGGTGTCATGGTTACTTTTATATGATCGTCACTAATTATTTCTATATCTCTAATTACACCTAAATCTATTAATGATAAAACAGGTATTTCTGGATCTTTTACTTCTTCTAACCAAGAATATATTTCAGATTTTGTTACCACTCTGCTGTTGGGTCAATACTAAATACTTCACTCATTTCATTTAAAAGAGGTTGTAAATGCTTAGTGTGTTCACCATACCTACCTCCTAAATGTGCAGATTCAGCAGCTAAATCGGGTAAGATTAATTTTGTTTTACCAAGTACACTATCAATATCATTAAGCCACTTATTTCTTAGTTTTTGTTCACCCTCAAAAATACCTTCACTAATTAAGTCACCTTCAAATCTAGATTCTTCAAAAATTCCTAGAGCGTAAGGAAAAGTAGAATTTAATGCTTTTTGCAGTCGTTTTACAGCTTCGTTGGTTGAGTTACCAAGTTGTTGAATCCACGTATTTGCATGCATAATATGATATTTTATTTCGCCTTTTATTTTGTGTGCTAATTCAGATAGAGGAACGTAACTAGAATGGCTTAGCATATTAAAACGTATATACTCTGCATGGTCAAACAGAAAATGACGCATTAGACTAAATTCATAATCTCCTATTGGTAATTCTACAAATTGGCAATTATGAAATAGGTTGGCATTTCTAGTGAATGCTATAGTATCTGGATCTTTTTCACCTAATTCTTCTAATAGCATATAAAATTGTAGGCTTTGACCAATTTTGTCCTGCGCCATACTACAAAAAGCAATATCTTCTTCTAAAATAGGACCTAGTCCATTCCATTCAGAATTACGATGACCAATGATGAGTTGGTCGTCTGCTATTTTGAATAATAAATCTTTAAGAGCTTTTTCGTTCATTTTTTAGCTTAGCTATTTTCTTCTTTAAATTTTTTAATTTTATCTAAAGCCCGATAAGCAGTAGCCTCTCGAAATTGTTTTTCGGATAATGTGTGCCAAATATCTCTATAGTTTTCGTCTACGAATAAAATATTTTCTGTTTTCACTAACCATACGTTAAGAACAGTTTTATCATTGTTATAAATAGCTTTACTTTTGTTAAAGGCTTCATCATAACTTGATGCTTCTACTTGTCCTATATGCTGATGTTGTTTTCCTCTTCTAAATAGATGAAACACTTCATACTTTTCATATTCATGTAATTCTGAGCCATGAGGCTCATATTCATCGTATATGTTTTTGCCGTTTTCTGTAGTGGGAGAAACAATAACATTTTCTGTTTTACAAACAGAAATTCCAGAGCATGTACCTCTACGACTAAACTGTTCTTTGGCAAAAAGGAATGCCATATCTTCATTAGGAGCATGGACTACCCCTTCATGTTGATAAGGCTTATTTTCATTTGTTTGAACAAAAGTTTCATAGGTTTCAAATTGATCTAAAGCCACTTTTGGTTTGAGTAGACTTTTGTCTTCAAGATTCACACGATTTAATCTGGGGTCTAAAGATTCCATAGTTTAAGCCAAAGGAGTGACGTATTTTGATTTAGGACTTAATAATGCTTTTCTCACCCATCTTCCTCGTTGTTCAGCCATTCTTCTTACAGCTATACGTTCAGCATTGCAAGGGCCGTCACCATTAATTACTCTTTTAAATTCATCCCAATCTGGTTCAGTATATTCCCAACGACCACTTTCATTATTTTTTTTAAGTTTTGGGTCAGGAACGGTTATACCTAGCTCCCATATTTTTGGAACATACATATCCAAAAATTGATTTCGCATGTTATCATTGGTGTCCATTTTCACCTTCCACTTCATTAATATCTCGGTATGAGCAGATATTTTATCACTAGGGCCAAAGAAATGCATCATGGGTTTCCACCAGCGATTAATTGCTTCTTGCATCATTTTTCGTTGTATGGTTGTACCAGTAGCCATGTGAATTACACAATGATGACCATATTTTAAATGAAATGACTCTTCAATACAAATTCTTTCCAACGCCCTGCAATAGGGGCCATAACTACCTCTTGAATTGGCAGTTTGATTTACAATAGCACCAGCATCTACCAACCAAGAAATAAAGCATGAATCTGCCCAAGTGTAGGCTGGGTAATTAAATATATTGGAATATTTAGATTTGCCACTTATCAAATCATCAATCATTTGTTCACGTGACTTCCCGAGTGTTTCAGCTGCACTATAAAGCAATTGTGCATGCCCCACTTCATCTTGAACTTTAGCCATTAAGGCTAACTTTCTTTTGAAACCAGGGGCACGAGTTACCCAAGTGCCTTCAGGTAAAGCTCCTATTATTTCGCTATGGGCATGTTGTTCAATCATTCTAATAAGTTGCTTACGGTATAAATCAGGCATCCAATCTGATGGCTCTATTTTTTCTCCTCTTTCTATTCGTGCCTCAAAAACAGCAAGCAACTGAGGATCCTCATCTTCTACGTTTTTCGTTTGTAGTTTTTCAAAGGTATTTCCGCCTCCGTACATAGTGATTTTTTTTAAATTTATTTTTTTAAACCCTTTATTAACATTTGTGCTAATTCTGTACTCACCTTTTCTTGATCAATGCTTTCGGTGTGATTATACCATGTCGGCATCCAGTTAAGTGACGAAAACATAGTCATTACTGCAAGTTTAATATCTACCTCTGCAAATTCATCATCAGCGATACCTTGCTTAATCATTTTTTTAAATCGATTGATATAATTTATTCTTAATAATAAAAAGTCATGTAAATAAGCTGGACTTAAGTTACGATATTCATTAAAAAAAACTGCTGCTGATGCTAAATCCCGTGCAATAACTTTTGTGTGAGAAATAATTCCCAAACGAAGTTTTTCGCTAGCAGGTATATCTTTCTGCTCTACATTAATTAGCCCTCCTATAAATTCTGCGGCAATATCAAAGCATATTTTCCGAAGAAGTTCTTCTTTTGACCTTATGTGTGAATACAAGCTTGCAGCTTCAATTCCTAAAGAATTAGCTAAATCCCGCATTGATGTAGCAGCATAGCCACGGTCTTTAAACATTTCAGTAGCATGTAAATACACTTGCTCCTTACGCGATAAATTTTCTTTTATAAACATTTCTAAAAATACTGATAGCGACACACTATAAAGCTGATAAATATCATAAGTTTACTTCAACTTTATAATAATTACTAATTTAGCAATATATCATTGGCTTAGAATAATGAATGACAAAAATAATAGGGATTTTTTTTCTGTAAAGCAATTTTTTGATAAGATCAATCTAATTTTTCATAGTATTCTTGCACTCCCTTTGTTGGTGTTTGGGTGGTTATTTTTAGAAGCAAAAAATGGTAGATTTTCTGCTGTTGAAACCGCTGGGATGAATATAATTAACTTTATCTTGCCTTTTTTAATTTTGATAATAATTGGATTTTCATTTTTGGTTTTTAAAAAAGAATTAAAAAAAATAAACAATGAATTACCATTATCGAAAAAATTAGAGAGCTACTTAAAATGTGCATTGATGAAATTTGCGGGACTCGAATTCGCATTAGTTTTAAGTGTGTTGGGATACTATTTGACTTTCACAAATACATTTGTAGCTATGTTTATGATAATACTCGTTTTCTTTTCATTAAGTAAACCTACCCCGTATCGTATAGTTAATAATTTACAGTTGAAAGGTGAAGAAAGAGATATGGTTATTAATAAGGCTGAAAAAGACCAATCACATAAAAAATAGACTATAATAAATTCATGTATGAAACATTTTACACTTTGTATAATCAGTTTATGTTTGGGAAGTAATCTTTTTGCACAGGAAAAAATAAATCCTGTTGTAAAAAATTTTGGTGGTATTTATCCAATTCCTCATGCAACAGTAAAGACCGACCCTAATATAGAATACAAAATTATTATAGATGTGTTAACTGGAACTAAGAACCCTGCTGATACAGCATGGAGTTTAATTAACGTAGCTAGAATGTTAAACCTACACGCAGTAAGTGGTGCAAATATGAATACTATGGAAGTAGTATTAGCTGTGCATGGTTCAGCCACGTATACAATATTGAATAATGAAACTTATAGGAATCGATTTGAAGTAGACAACCCTAATATTCCTATTATTAAGGAGTTACAAGAAGCAGGAGTAAAGTTTACAGTATGTGGCCAGTCTATGCAAAGCAGGGGAGTAAAGCCAAATGAGTTATTCAATAAAATTGAAATTGCAACATCAATGTTAACAACTGTAACTACTTATCAATTGAAGGGTTATGCCTTTTTGAGGTTTTAGGTTAGATATTAGATTGGTAGCTGAATAGTAAATTCGGTGAATTTTCCAGATTCACTATTTACAATAATATTGCCTTTTAATAAATCTACAGCAATTTTAACTAGATATAACCCTAGTCCAGTTCCTTTAGAATAATCAGAAGCTCTAAAAAATATCTTAAATATGCTTTCATAATAGTCAGGATGAATACCTAGTCCATTATCACGAACTATTATGTTGGTCATATTGTCTTTTTCATACATATCAATATTTATATGATGAACTTCTTTTGAATTATTTTTTCTAAATATCAGAGCATTTTCTACTAAGTTCTCTATAATTATCCGTATAAGATTCTCATCAGAATTAAGGGTTAATTTATCTTTGATATTGAAGGTGTAATCTGTGTCTTTGTTATGATTAATATATTCCAATGAGTCTTTAATACTTATTAATAAAGCAGGAACATCAATATCTTGAGTTACTATTTGAGTATTCAATAGTTCATGCACATTAGTAAGTTTAGACAACAATTTATTCATATCATTGGCAGACGATTCAATTAAATTTAAATATTCTTTATCAGTAGAGTCTGGTATCATAAGTTTTGCTAATGAAGATAGCCCCTTTATTCTACTAATAGGACCTTTTAAATCATGAGAAGCATGATAAACAAAGGATTCAAGTTCCATGTTAGTTTTTTTAAGGTTAGCTATAGTTTTTGTTATTTTTTGATTTCGAGTTTCTACCTGTTCTTCAAGGCGACTATTCAATTCAATTAAATGGTTGTTGAGTGCTATAACATCTTTTTGTGATTGTTCTAATTCTTCATTCTTTTTTTTGATTTCATAAAGTTGTTGTTCAATTTTCATTGCATAATCTGAATTAACTTCCATTTTTTTCACTTGAATGTCTAGTTTTTTGTCATGCAATTGCTTACTAACATACATATTATGTTGATTATCAATATTTTCTAATCTTCTATTCGCTTCTTGATGTTTACTATAAATCATAACTAATTATCGTTTATGTAAAATTATATAACTAAGATTAGTTAAACCATCCTGTTTTTCACCCTAAGCACTAAAGTCTTTTAAGTAATGTGATTTCGGAAAATGGAAGGTAAATTTGCGAGATTCCTGTATTTGAAAAAGGGGATATATATTAATATCCCCTGCTCAGTAGAATAGTTTATATATAAATGTAGAAAAGGAATTTAATCCAGTATAACCAAGCCATGCTTGATGGCATATTTGATAATACCTGCTGTGGTATTTAGGTTTAGTTTCTCTAGAATATTTTTGCGGTAGGTCTCCACAGTTCGAGTACTAATATTCATTTTATGTGCAATTTCTTTATACACCAACCCATCGGATAAAAAACGTATTATTTCAATCTCTTTAGGTGTTATTTTCTTTTCAGAATTAGAAAACATAGCATTAATTAATATTTTAGAAGTTTTCTTACCATAAAAAGTATTTCCTTGTAATATTGTTTCTATCCCTGTAAGAATTTCCATTTCATTATCCATGGACTTCGCTATATACCCTTTGGCACCTGCTTCAATAGCTTCTTTTATATACATTTCATCTAGGTGCATAGACATTACAAGAAATTTAATAGATGGAATATTCTTTATAGCCTGTCTGCATAATTCAATACCATTAATGTCTGGCATTGTAATATCAGTAATTACTAGATCGAAATTAATTTTGTTAATTAGCTCTAATGCATTTTTTCCATTTATTGCATCATATATTTTAGCATGAGTAAATTCACTTTCAATAAGTAATTTCATCCCTTTTCGGACAATAGTGTGATCATCTACTAATAATATGTTTAGGACTTTATCACTCACTTATTTTATATTTTAATACAATTCTTGTTCCTTTTTTAATTTCAGATGATATTTCTAAATCAGCATCAATAGATATGGCTCTTTGTTTTAGATTTTCCAACCCTAATCCACTATCTTTTTTTAAATCAATATAAAATCCCTTACCATTGTCTGATACCGTGATTATATGATAATTATCTTTAGAATCAAATGTAACTTCCAAAAAAGTTGCACTTGAATGCTTAATTACGTTGTTAATTGACTCTTGAATAATTCGATATATGATCCTGTCTTTTTCTCCACATAGTTTTATTTTAGGGCTAACCGTTAACTTAGTGTCAATATACAATGTATTTTTAATATCTGACAACATTTTTTCGACTGCTATTATCAGACCATAGTCTTCTAATACTCTTGGTAATAAATGTTTAGAGATTCTACTAGTTTCTACATTGGCTTCATTTACTATAACTTTAATATCTTGAACTTTCTTCTTTATTTCATTACTTAAACCCTTATTATTTTCTAATGCAGCTAAGGATAACTTGGCAGCTGTTAAAATTTGACCTAGACCGTCATGCAATTCAGATGAAATGCGATTTTTCTCTATTTCTTCTCCTTCAAATTGAGCCCTAAGTGTGCGCTTTCTTTCTTTTTCTAACTGTAGTTCTGCATTTTTTCGGTCTGTAATATCTTGAACAGTCCCCACTGAAGTTAATGGACTTCCTTTATCATTATATATTGTTTCTCCTCTTTCAGAAAGGTATCGAATTGTTCCGTCTGGAAGTTTAATTCTATGATCTACAGCATAAGGTCCTTGGTTTTTTATTGAATTAGTAAAAGTTTTGTCTACAAGACTTTTGTCATCAGGATGAACCATTTTTAAAAAATTATCATAGGTAGGTTCAAAATCATTAGGTGAAAGATTAAAGATATTATAACTCTGATCAGACCATATTATTTTTCCTGATTCTATATTAAGTTCCCAATGACCTATTTTTCCTAACTCTTGAGCTTTTATTAATTTCTCCGTTTGAGATTTATATTCTTCATTGAGTAGTGAGTATTCTAGATTTTGATTTTTCAGAATAAAAGTTTTTTGTTGAACAAGTTCCTCAAGGTTATCACGATGTGATAATAGCTCTTTATTGATTTCTATTAATTTTTCTTTTTGATGATGATTTTCAATGTATACAGTAACATTGTTTGCGAAATTATGTAATGCAGATAGCAAGTCTTTTGGAAATGACGAATTTGTTTTAAATGCTATACTGCCATAATTATTTTGAAATGTGCCAATAGAAATTACATTTAAATTAGTTTTTTCACTTAATAAGCAAGAATAATTTTCTGAGTTTTCAAAAAACTTGCATTTATTACATCTATTATCTATTAAATTTCCTAAGGGTTTTTTTTGATCTCTTAAACATATCAGCACACTTTCAACGTTATTTATACTATTAAAAGCTTCAAGAATAAATTCAATAAATTTATTGCCATAAGGTATTACTGGAAGTATATTTCCATATGTAATAATTTGGTTTAATACACGAATATGTTCCTTTGCGGAATAATTTTTCATAGCTTTTTTATGTCCTCAAAAAGATGTGTTTTATTAATTTAATCTTTCTATACTAGTTGAGGAAGTATTAAGATGTCAAATTAGATATGCAATCAATAAGCCTAATAGACATCCATTATCATAGTGTTTAATTATTTTCTTCTAAATATTCTTCAGGTTTCAAATAATATGGATTTTTCACAATTTGACTTTTTATAATCATATATGGATGAACTTTCAAGCAATTGAGTATTGTAGCACCATCAAATTTATTAGCATCGTATTGACATATAGCTGTTATGGGGTGTGTTACTACCACTCGATTTATTAATGATTCATATTCCATTAATCTTTCCGAACCAGAAATATTGTCTAATGCCCAAATCATTTCACCACTTATTCTTGCTGATGAATAATTATTTTTTTTAGAATCATCGTAGAGTTGACGTAGCTTGTTAAGCATATTTTCTGGAATAAATTCACCAGTAGGGCAGTAAGCTTCTGTTGTACTTGATAGTATTATCTCATTTTCTGATATTGATACACCAGCACTTCTAAGCCAATTATCCATTTCTTCTTTATTCATATCATAAGCTAAGTAAGAAACCTGTTCTTTTTCTTTTACTCCTGCTTCAAGAAATTTGGAAATGACTCTTGCTCTTTCTTCTTCATTATTATAGATAAGGCACATGTGAGTTCCTTCAGGAAAAGGCTCTGCTGTAAAACCAAGATTGATATTTTTATGTTCTTTACACATATATATTAATTGGAATAAACTATGAAATAGGAAAAATTCAGCATGTTTATCAAACTAAAAAGTTATGAAAAAATAACGTAACTATAAAAATTGATGTGATATTTTTTGGTAAGCATATCTCCAAATATAATAACATTAATCATGTTGTCATTTTAAGAATTACAGTTGTTCCTTTTCCTACTTTTGAAATAATTTCTAAATCTGCATCTATAGATAATGCTCTTTGTTTTAAATTCTCTAATCCTAAACCAGTTTTTTTAAAATCTGTTTTGAAGCCCTTTCCATTATCTGATACAGTGATGGTATAATAATCATCGATTACGTCAAAAATTACTTCTAGATAAGTAGCGTTAGAATGCTTTATTGCATTGTTAATAGACTCTTGAATAATTCGGTATATAATTCGGTATTTTTTTTCGGATATTTTTACATTAGGGTTTACTGTAAAAAGTGTATTAATATCCATTGTATCTTGAATTTCTGCCAATATCTTTTCTACTGCTACAATTAGTCCGTAGTCTTCCAGTACTCTGGGTAATAAATGTTTAGAAATTCTGCCAGTTTCAATATTTGCTTCATTTATGATATTTTTAATATCATTTATTTTCTTTTTAACATTATCATTCAACTCATTTTTATTGCCTAATGCAGCAAGAGAAAATTTGGCAGCTGTTAATATTTGGCCTAAACCATCATGTAGTTCAGCAGAAATACGATTTTTTTCTCGCTCTTCTCCATCAAACTGTGCTCTAAGAATATACTTTCTTTCTTTTTCTAGTAGTAATTGAGTTTCTCTACGTTCCGAACTTTCTATTGATAATGAAATAATGTTAGCAATAAAAAAAGCAAATTGTTCGTCTTCTATTTCCCATTCTCTCTTTTCTCCTACATGTTCAAAACAAAGTACTCCAATGTTTTTACCATGTATTTGAACAAGGATATTTATTACAGATTTTATTTTTAATGGTTTAAAGTAATCTTTAGTAAATTCATTGGTGTACTTATTAGATTGTGCATCATGTGCAACAATAGATCTATTATCTAAAATTGTTTTAATAAAAACAGGATAATCAACCTTTTTTAATACTACGCCCTTTTCATATGAGTTTTCATTTTGTACGTATAGAATTTCACATTTTAATTCGGTGAAAGAATTTTGGAAGCGCCAAAATCTAACTCTTTCAACTTCTAATGTCATGGAAGCTGTTTTAGTAATTATTCGAAGGGCAGATTTTAAATTGTCTTTTTTAAGTGTGGAAAGCTCTAGTAGTATTTTTTTATGGTCAAGTAATTTTTTATTTCGTTTTATTAATACTTCTTGATTTTTTACTAAAACTGCGTTTTGGGCAATAAATTCCTCATTTAGAGATAAATATTCTTTATTTTGTTTTGCTAGATTTTCATTTTGTTCTTGTATTGTTTGTTCGGCTTCTCTTCTATTAGTGATGTCCTCTATCATTGTTAAGTGGATAGGTCTTCCATTTGTATCTTTTCCTAAGGATTTAACTGTAATGGTTGTGTAAGCTAATTTATTGCCTTTTAATATGAAGCGTTTATCTATTGTATATTTAGATATTTTACCAGAATGAAGCTGTTTCATTAGCTTTAAGTCTTGTGTAATATCGTCAGGGTGAGTAATGGATTTCCAGTCTAAATTTTTAACTTCTTCTTTAGAGATTTTTAAAATATCAGCAAAGTAATCGTTGACTTCATATAAGATGCCATTCTGAGAATCGTTAATTGCCAATCCTAAAGGAGCTTCGTTAAACATTATTTCAAGTCTAGCATCTCTAAGTAATTTTTCTTTTTTTAATTCTAGTTCCTGAGTAATGTTTTTAATGATACCAAAACCATACAATATTTTATTATTGGCATCTCTAACAAAAGTGGAGGATAACTCTACCCAGATAGTACGACCACTTTTAGTAATATATCGTTTTATAGTAGTATAGTTTTGTATTTCACCTTTTATTACTTGCTCATTAAGATTTATTGTAGTCTGAATATCGTCAGGATGAGTAAAATCAGCTGGAACCATTGATAATAGTTCTTTTTCACTATACCCAAGCATTTCACAAAATGCATTATTGACCTTTAGTATTTTTTTGTTTAGCGTAACAAACGCTATTCCTACATTAGCATGATCAAAAAGACTTTGTAATTTTTTGTCACCTTCTATTACTTTTATTTCAGCTTCTTTACGTTCTGCGGTTTCTGTAGCTAAAGAAATAATAGTAGCAATTGAAGTAGCAAATTGTTCCTCATCCAATTCCCATTTTCTCTTTTCCCCTATATGCTCAAAACAAATTACGCCTACATTTTTCCCTTGTTTTTGAATAAATACATCAAGCATTGATGTTATCCCTAAAGGGGTTAAGTAATTTTCAGAAAATTCTTTGGTAAACTTATTAGTATGTGCATCATGAGCAACAATGGCTTTATCTGTTAATAATGCTTTAAAATAGTTGGGATAATCTTTCTTTTTTAATGTTAACCCCTCTTCAAATGAATTATTATTTGCATTATATAATATTTCGCATTTAATTGTATTCATAAAATCTTTATAAACCCAATAGCTTACCCTTTTAACATTCAGTGTTTTAGAAGCTGTTTTTAAGATTTTTTCAATAGTTTTTACATAGCTTGTTTCTTTTAGGGTTGAGAGTTTTAATATAACTTCCTTATGTTTTAGGAGTTTTTTATTTCTATTTATTAGTATTTCTTCATTTTCAGATAATTTTTCGTTTTGTGATTTATATTCTTCATTAAGTGCTAAATACTCTTTATTTTGATTATATATATTTATATTTTGTTCTATTAATTCTTGTTCTTGTGTTTTTTGTTTACTGATGTCTCTTGCAGCTGCATATATTTGATCTGTTTTTTCATCGAAAGCAGCTGACCATAATAGCCATTTGTACTTTCCATTTTTACAGCTATATCTATTTACGAAATTGATAGTATTTACACCTTTTGAAAGCTTTTTTACTTCTAAAAGAGTAGCTTCTTTATCTTCTGGATGAATAAATTCTACAAACGATTTTGACAGCAATTCCTTTTCTTTGTATCCTAATACCTCTGAAAATTTAGGATTAATTTTTTTGAAAAAAGTATCAGTACCAGCAATACATAACATGTCCATTGCAACAGAAAAATATTTTTCGAATTGTTTTATCTCTTGCAATGAACTTTGTCTTTCAATAAAAGAGCCCACTTGAGTTCCAATAAAAGATAAAATTTCTAAATCATATTCATCATAGGCATTATCGTTGTTAAAAGACTGTGCAGCTAATACTCCTACTACACGATGTTCAGACATGAGAGGAACTCCTATCCAGGAATTAATTTTTTCACCATATAAGGTTAATTTATGTTCTTTATAAAAGGGAATAAATTCATCTTTATTTAAAAACAGCCCCTTTTTTGTTTTTATGATATATTCTGAAAGACCATTTCCAGCTATTCTTTCCTGAGTTATATCATTTTTTTTATTATTTCCTGTTTGATGAAAAAAAATAGTATTCGTGTTCTTAACATCATCGTACTTAGAAACATAAAAATTACTAAATGGTTTAACGGTTTGTAGCTCAATATATATATGCCTACAAAAATCATTAATATTTATATTGCTATTGAGTTTGCTTGAAATAGAATTAATTATATTATTTTTTACTTCATGTTTTTTTTGTGCTGTGACATCTAGTACAGTACCTACTGAAAGTATAGGGTCACCATTTTTGTTGTATGTGGTTTCACATTTTTCAGATACATAGCCTATTGTTCCGTCAGAAAATTTTAACCTATGTTCTATTTTATAAGGTTTTTTAGTTTCTAAAGATGTGGTATAGGCATTGTTCACCATATCTCTATCATCAGGATGAATTACATTTAAAAAATTATCATAAGTAGGTTCAAATTCATCAGGCGAAAGTTTGAATATTTTATAGATTTGTCTAGACCAAATTAATTTTCCAGAAACTATATTGAGTTCCCAGTGACCAATATTTCCTATCTCTTGTGCTTTGTTTAAATTTTCATTTTGTAGTTTATACTCTTTGTTTAGTGTATTTATTTCGTCATAAGCTTTTTTAAGCTCTGAATAGCTTCGTTCTAATTTTTCTTCACTAGATTTTATCTTTATTTCTTTGGATACTAACTCCGTAATATCCATGCTAGTACCATAAAGTATTTTTACTTTATTATTTCTATCTAGCTTTACATTTCCGTATGTATTGATGTATTTAATATTTCTGTTTGGTGTAATAATTTTTTCCCGAAAATTGAAAGGCTTCTTAATATTAAGTATTTTGTAAATATTTTTTTTAACTTTTTCTACATCATTATCAGGATACATTTTTTGTATAAAATCATCTAGTGAAAGAGAAGGTTTATCTTTAGTGACTTCAAAAATATCATAAAGTTTATCTGACCAGATAACAACATCATTTATTACATCCCACTTCCATGTTCCTATTTTTGCTAAATTTTGAGAATCCAATATAAGTTCATGTTCAATGTCTATTTGTTCCTCCTCTAGTAATATTCTATATTTCTCAACAGCTCCTTCTATTGCTAGAGGTAACCTATGTATTCGATCTTTCAGAACATAATCCCAAGCTCCTTGTTTCATGCAATCCACAGCTTTTTCATCGTTGAGTACTCCTGTAACAATAATAAATGGGATATTTAATGACTTTCCTTTTGTCCACTCCATCACATTAATTCCAGTAAATTCAGATAGCTGATAGTCGGACAAAATCATGTTTGGATTATAGCTATCTAATGCTTCAACGATATCTTTCTTTTGAGATACTACTTTTGTTATGTAGGGTATTGCTATATTTTTCAAATGGATTTGAATGAGTTCAACATCCATTAAATTATCCTCTATTATTAATATATTCAGTGATGAAATATCTTTATACATAGAACTATATATTTAAGCAATTATAAATTGATGCATTTAGGTAAGATCAAAAAGATGAATCTTAACAATGAAATGAGTTATTAAATATTAAACACCCAATTTAATAAATTGTGGTAGATTATCATGGAAAAATCCATTTAAAATTTCTGGTAAAAAGTTACATTTAGTTAATAAATTTAGTATTTTTTCAGAATAATTAATGTCTCCAAACTTGATTTGTGAGATTTTTTATAAGTATTCATCTTAAAAAATGCCATGAAAAAGAGTAGTAATATTGAGTTTGAAGGATTAGAATCGAATATAGAAGTTCGTAAAGAATTGAATGATTTCATTTCAAAATATCAGATTACTGTAGAGGATTCTACAAGGATTCAAAAGGTTATTACACCACTTATACTGGGTTCAATAAAAATGATGATTGAAGATTTTTATATTTGGCTTAAGCCTATGCCAGAGTTTGGGCAATTTTTTGGTGCTAACACTGAACTTCTGGAACGTGTAAAAAATAAGCAGGAAGAATACTGGATAGATTTATTGAACAACCCTATCAACGAAGAGTTTTATAAGAGTAGAGTGAACTTAGCACAAGCTCACGCAAGAATCGATTTACCACTCGATTCTTATTTTGCTAGTTTAGCATTTTTTATGAATTGGGTGTTAGACAAATGTAGTGATGAAGTAACTGCTACAGGTAAAAAAATAAGTGTAGCAAAGAAAGAGGATATGATTAATGCTATGCATAGCTTTAACAAAATTATGCAGATTGATCAGGCTATAGTAGTAGATAACTACGTAAGTATGACAAATGCAAAGCTGAATGAGCTCATTAATCGTCAGGCTTATACAATTGCTCAATTAGCTACTCCTATTGCCATCTTGGCACAAGATGTTTTGTTGGTCTCTATAATTGGAATGATAGATTCTAATAGAGCTCAGGAAATAATGGAAACTACTCTTAATAAAATTGTAGAAACAACGTCAAGGGTTACTATTATTGATATCGCTGGAGTTGACATAGTAGATACAGCCATTGCTAATCATATCATAAAAATGATTCAGGCAATTCAACTCATGGGTTGTTCTTGTATTTTATCTGGGGTTTCTCCAACTATAGCTCAAACAATAGTTCAATTAGGTATCGACTTGAGAGGCATAACTACTAAATCGGTATTAAAAGATGCTGTTGAGGCTGCTTATGTAATTACAGAAATGAATAAGAGTTCTAAATAGTGTTAAACTCATGAGTGACAGCATTTCTTCTAATATGATTAATAATTTATTGATTGTTAATCTAGATGAGAATCTAGATGATGATTATTTTTTAAACCTAGAAGAAATAATACTAAATCAATTGCGAAATAAATTTGTAATAGGAGTTGTTTTAGATTATTCCAAAGTGCAAATATTGGATTATGATTTGGCTAATAAAATGCTGAATTTAGTTGAGATGATAAAACTAATGGGTTTTGAATCTGTAATCACGGGGTTAAAACCGGAGGTTGTAATGACTCTTATTAGCTTAGGTTTGGATAACTTAGAAATCACCACAAAACTTAATCTTGATCTTGGGATAAATTATATTCAAAATCTACAGCAACCATCTTTGTCGACTGAAGATGATGTAAATCTAGACGAAGGAAATGACATTGAATAAAGAAAAAATTAGTATTTGGGCTGATTCTGATGTTGAATATGCTGTAAACAGAACAAATCTGATAGCACATAATTTTGGTTTTGCAGATAGAGAAAGAAATGTATTAACTATTATGGTGAGTGAGTTAGCTAGAAATATTTATAAATATGCAAAAACAGGTGTAATAGTTATTCAAAAAATAGAAAAGAACAACAAAAAAGGATTGGAAATTATTGCTGAAGATAATGGACCAGGTATAAGTGATATTGAATTAGCACTAAAGGATGGATATAGCTCCAATGGCACATTAGGTTTGGGCTTGGCAGCAGTGAAAAGAATGTCTGATGAGTTTGTTTTTGATGAAACAAGAAATATTGGTACAAAAATTAATGTAGTAAAGTGGCTATGATTGAGTACTTTACATATATTAAACCTCTGATAAATGAAGATGAATGTGGAGACATTTGTTTAATGCTTGATTCAGAAGATGTTTTTTTTGCCGCTCTTATAGATGTCTTAGGGCATGGCAAAGAAGCTCAAATACTAGCACTTCGTTCTATTGAGATTATTGAAAATAATTATTTTGATGATATTCAAAAAATAGTAGATGTACTGCACGAAAAAATTAATCGCTCTAGGGGCTTGGTTGGTAGTTTTGTTCAAATCAATAAAAAAACAGCTGAGTTAACTTATTTAGGAGTTGGGAATGTTTCAGGAATACTATTAGGAGACAATAATCATCGTTTTGTTAATAAAGAAGGTATTATAGGTCAAAATATATCCAGACATAGAATTGAAAAATTAGTATTAAAGGATAAGGATCTTATTCTTCTATATTCCGATGGAATTCCTGAAAAAATTAATTTTAAACTAAACGATGACTTTGAAACCAAATCAGCAAAAATAATTGCTCGTGAAATAGTAGATAATTATAGCAGAGGAAATGATGATAGTACTTGTTTTGTGTTAAAATTTAGCTCTCAAAATTAATGTCAAAAAATGGCAATATTGACAACTTTATAAATCTTGGAAAGATTCAAGTTAAAAAGGCTAAGTACATCCTGAATGTTCAAAAAAAAGTTTTTAGCCTTCTACAAGATTTAAGTTATTCTAAATTTAGAGCTACTCATATTACTAGTTTGTTTTTAAGTGTATGTAAGCATTTTTTTGCTAAAGAAAATATGCTATCAATCCAGATAGGGTTTAATAAAAGAGAATGTTATTATTTAGAATTTATTTTTTTTTTACGAGATGAAATTCAAGAATTATCTTTGCTAGATAATATCGAAAAAGTTTTTTGTTTAAAGGAATATTCTGTGAATGGTCATCAAGGTAATGGAATAACTTTAGGAGTAAAATATGAAAATGAGAATCTATTGAAAGATGATTTACTAATTCTTTCACTAAGAGAAAAGATCGAAACAAAAACCCATGATGAACTTTTAGATCAATTAAAAGAGACAAATAAAAAAATGGAAATAAGTCTACAAAAAGAAGAAGAGGTGAATAGCGAGCTAGAAGCTTTTAGCTATTCAGTATCTCATGACTTAAGAGCTCCATTGAGGCATATGATTGGGTTTGCTGAGTTGTTAAAAAAGCATGTGGTTTCTGATGATGAAAAAATAAGTAGGTTCATAGATAATATATTATTGTCTTCGAAAAGAATGGGAAGTTTGATTGATGATTTGTTGCATTTTTCCAGAACAGGAAGAGCCACTATTTCTCCACGACAGATAGATGTTAATGAACTTATTCCTAAAATAATTAAAGAGTTAACGCCCCCAAATAGTAGTAGAAAAATAGATTGGGTTATAAACAAACTACCTGTAATTACTGCAGACTATGCTTTAATAGGTTTAGTTTTTCAAAATTTGATATCGAATGCTATTAAGTATTCTGGAAAGAAAGAGACTTCTGAAATTGAGATAGGCTCATATACTGAGAATAATGAACACCATGTGTTTTTTGTAAAAGACAATGGAGCAGGTTTTAATATGGAATATTCTGATAAGTTATTTGGTGTGTTTAGTCGATTACATAGATCCGATGAATTTGAAGGAACTGGAATAGGCTTAGCCAATGTTAAAAGAATTGTACATAAGCACAATGGAGATGTTTGGGCAAAAGGGAAAGAAAATCAAGGAGCTACATTTTATTTTAAATTACCTATTAACTAATAAATCACCGTTATGAATAATTTTGGACCTTTATTAATTGCTGAAGACAATGATATGGATTTAGAATTGGCTTTAGAAGCACTGAAATCTTTAAACTTGGCTAATGAAATTGCTGTAGTTAGAGATGGAGTAGAAGCTTTAGACTTTCTTTATTGTAGAGGGGAGTATAAGGATAGAGAACCATTGAATCCAGTAGTAGCACTATTGGATATTAAAATGCCTAAGGTTACTGGTATTGAGGTATTGGAAACCATTAAAAAAGATAAAGATTTACAAAACATTCCAATAGTAATGCTTACCTCTTCTAGTGAAGACATTGACGTTCGTAAATGCTATGATTTAGGTGCAAATGCTTTTGTGGTAAAACCAGTTGATTTTGACCAATTCAATAGTGCTGTAAAAGAAATTGGTTTATTCTGGGGAGTTTCTAATAAAACACCTAACTAGAGAATGTTCTTCTTAAGATAATTTGTTTCATAGGGTTATTCCAAAACTAAATGCATTCAATTGTGGACCTTTATCTTTCACAAATAATTCGCTAATATCGTAATTAATAAATATATCTGTCCCGCGAAACCCTAATTGTAGTCTTGCACCGTATCTCCAATTGTTTAGGTAGAAACTATCTTTGTCTTTATCCTTTTTCTTATCACCATTTTCTTCGATAACATATTTTGAATAACTATCAATTTTGTATCCTGCATATCCGCCAATACCAACTCTGAATCCACGATGATAACGGTTTTTATGGCCATCATCCCACTTATCCCATTTTTTTGAATTATAATGGTGACTTTCTCCAAAATCAATTATAGGAATTAAGCTAACATTAAGATGTGTAGTAGTGAGTTTACTTTTAACATAATCTAAGCCAGTGGCATCTTCTATAAAAACGGTACTTGCAGCATTTTTTTGCATTCTAATTTTATCGTTTTCAAATTTGAAATTGTTCCACGAAACATTTGCACCATATTCCAAAAATATTTTTCCAGAAATTTGGCTTTTGTAGTTTGTTCCTACAGCGAAATACCATGAACCCCAAGGTCGAATGGAATAAAGCTCATTATTTTCATTTGGAAATTTCCCTTTTTCTAAATAATTATTCATTCCTACATCAAAATTGAAAAAGTGACGTGTCCTATGTCTTTTTATCAGGGTTCTATTGTCTATAGTATCTTTCTTTTCAAGAGGATCTTCATTTTTTATTGCAGTTGTAGAATCTTTCAAAAATTGATCTTCTGATTTATTTTCAACAATACTGTCAGCTTTCTCAAGTTTTATTTTGAGATCTTTTGCTATAGCGTTAAGATCATATTTTTCAAGTGATGATAAGTCTTCTTTATCATTTATGTAAAACACGATTTTACTTTCCCCTCCAAAATTAACAATTACGGTATCTTTTGTTGAAGACCTCTGTGCTTGTGAAAACTTAGGAAGAAGTATTGGTATTAATGTTATTATTATAATGAAGTATCTCATGATTATTAATTGTTAGTGTTATTAGAGTGCTATTTATTTTTGAGTTTGTTGCTTGTTATTGAAATTATCTAGACTTAAAAAATCATCTTTTACAGCTCTTAATTGACTTAAACCAATTTCTGATGATTTGGCATTTTTTGCAAAAGCCACAATCTTCCCAAATACTCTATTTTTCTCATTATTTTTTCTTGATGTATCAACTTTTACAACTGGTTCAAGATTATAAACAATGGTTATAGATGAATTTGTAGATATTTCATAGTCTTTTTGACTTTCACTTACTGTCTGAATATCTTCTAAATTAGCTTCTAATAAGTTGGTGATAGCTTTATTGTTTTTTAGAACTTCAGCGTCATTAGTTTGATCATACTTTTGTTGTTTGTAATCAACTTTAAGTGTATGTGAGGTATTATCAATAGTAGGAGTAGTTTTGTTTTTTATATCAGGATATGTATTTATATTTTTTTTATCTATTTTACCTTCTTTAACACTAGAAGTAGTGTTTCGAGAATCGTTGTTAACTACCTGATTATTGGGTTTTGTGTTGGCACTTTTTTTAGCAGAGCTAGTATTATTATCTACTTGATTTACTTTCGAAATTTTAATACTATTATCAATATTACTACCCACTTTTAAATAAGCAATAGATATTATAAAAACTAAGAGAATGCTTGCTGCAACACTCACCCAAACTAAAACTTTATTGTTTTCACCTTTTTTTAATTCTCCTTCCAGTTTTTGCCATACAGCTTTAGAAGGTGTAGTTCTGTGAAACTCTAATTTTTCTTTAAAAAGCCTATCTATATTATTCATGGTGAACTAATTTTTTGATAACCATATTTTCACTTTTTAATAACATACTCTGTAACATTTTTCGAGCTCGGCTTAATTGTGATTTTGAGGTGTTAATAGTTATTCCTAACTGTTCACAAATTTCTTTATGTGAGTAACCCTCAATTGCATAAAGGTTAAATATTGTACGATATCCTACAGGTAAATCTTCAATCATTTTCATCAAATCTTCGGCTTCAAGACGAGTACTTAATGTATTGTAATCAGGCTCTTTGTCAGCTTTTTCAATATCTACTTCCAAATACATGCTTTTATTTCTTCTTAAATATGTTAAAGATTCGTTCACCATTATCCTACGTAACCAACCATCAAAACTGCCTTCTTTTTTAAATTGATCAATTTTACTAAAAGCTTTCATAAACCCTTGGATCAAAGTATCCTCAGCTTCATTTCGTTCTTTGATATATCGCATACATGTTGCTAACATTCTGCTTGAATATTTCTTATATATTGAAGCCTGTGCTTTAGAATCACCTTTCCTGCACTTTGCAATCAACTCATCTTCTGTAATTGATTTATGAATTTTAAGATCCATTTATTTTCTGTTCATTTAGAAGATGCAGATAGTGATTAGAAGGTTGCATCGAGTATAAAAAATAACATTACGTATTTTGAAAGAGACTACGCAATTACCCTACAGTTATAACGTGTTATAAACATTTAGAGTTATTGAGCTTTATTATCAATCATTTAGTATTTGTCTTCTTGTGTAAAGGATTAACCTTTTAAATCCCAGTAATTATTTTCATATTAGGGCATTATTTAAACAATTATTAAAATGAAGAAAGCCTTCTTATTACCTGTATTTATAGTGCTTTTGATTTCTCCATCTTTATCTCAGGTGCAAAAATCACCAGATAGAACAGAAGGAGATGGTCCATGGAAACAACTTATTATTCGTGGGGTAACCTTAATAAATGGTAATGGAGCACCTCCAACAGGTCCTGTGGACATAGTAGTTGAAAATAACATTATTAAAAATATTAAAACTGTAGGTTATCCAGGTGTAAAAATCGACCCTTTAAGGCGACCACAATTAATTGAAGGGGGTAAAGAATTAGATGCCAGCGGAATGTATTTGCTACCTGGTTTTATAGATATGCATGGTCATATTGGAGGTGAGTCTCAGGGGGCAGGAGCTGAATATGTATTTAAGTTATGGATGGCACATGGAATTACTACAATAAGAGAACCTGGTAGTGGAAATGGAATTGATTGGGTACTTGAACATAAGGAAAAGAGTAAGAATAATACTATCACAGCTCCTCGTATTTATGCCTATACTTCATTTGGACAAGGAAGCAAGGTGCCAATAAGTACATCTGAAATGGCACGTTCCTGGGTACAAAATAATGCAAAAAAAGGATCGGATGGAATTAAATTTTTTGGAACAGGTCCTGAAATTATGAAGGCTGCCCTAGATGAAAATAATAAATTGGGTTTGGGGTCAGCCATGCATCATGCTCAAATGGCTGTTGCCCGTTGGAATGTAGTTAATAGTGCTAAGGCTGGGCTTACTTCTATGGAGCATTGGTATGGTTTACCAGAAGCATTATTCGAGGACAGAACAGTACAACATTATCCAGTAGACTACAATTATAATAATGAGCAACATCGATTTAGTGAAGCAGGTAGGCTATGGCAGCAAGCTGCAAAGCCAGGTTCAGCACACTGGAATAAGGTGATGAATGAACTATTAGCGTTGGATTTCACTCTAGACCCTACGTTTAATATATATGAAGCGAGTAGAGATTTGCAACGTACCAGAAGATTGGAATGGCATGAAACGTATACTTTGCCATCGTTATGGGAGTTTTATCAACCAAGTAAAATTTCACATGGATCATATTGGCACTACTGGGGTACAGAAGAAGAGGTAGCTTGGAAAAAGAATTACAGGCTATGGATGACCTTTGTGAATGACTATAAAAATAGAGGTGGTAGGGTAACTACAGGTTCTGATTCTGGATTTATTTTCCAATTATATGGATTTGCTTATATACGTGAATTGGAATTATTACGTGAAGCAGGATTTCACCCTTTAGAAATTATTCGTTCAGCCACACTTAATGGGGCAGAAGCATTGGGGGTAGACCGTCAATTAGGAAGTGTTGAAGTAGGTAAACTAGCTGATTTTGTAATTGTGGAAGAAAATCCTATTAAGAATTTAAAGGTGCTGTATGGTACAGGTGCTATAAAACTAACAGAAGATAATGAAGTGGTTAGGGTAGGAGGTGTGAAATACACGATAAAGGATGGTATTATTTATGATGCTAAAAAATTGCTTGCTGAGGTAAAAGAAATGGTAGATAAGGCTAAGGAAGAATCGGATTATAAAATCACTCAGCCAGGTTTAGAGTGAATGTGGTTTAGTAGTACGTTGAGTATATTTATGGAAATTAATGATTTTTTTCTAGAATATCCTTAAACTCTTCCAACCCTTCACTCCCAATTTTTTCAATACAGTATAGGTTAGGTAGTGTAGCTACTTCAGGCATGTTAGGGTCAATGATGTACTTTGGAATTTCATTATTAATGTAATTGATTAGTCCAGCAGCAGGATATACTGCCATAGAAGTACCAACAACTACAAAAATATCAGCAGTCATTGCTTCTTGAATAGCCACATCCATCTTAGGAACCATTTCTCCAAACCATACGATATGTGGCCGTAGTTGTGATTTTTTTTCACATAAATCTCCTATGTTTAATTCCCAACCATCTAAATCATACACTAAATTTTCATCTAAAGTACTTCTAGCTTTTAATATTTCTCCATGTAGGTGGATTACATTGGTTGAACCAGATTTTTCATGAAGGTTGTCAATGTTTTGAGTGATGATGGTTACTTCGTGTTTTTGTTCCAATTCAGCCAGTATTTCATGACCACGGTTGGGCTTAGAGTTTAATGTGTTTTTTCTTCTTTCATTATAAAAATGTAGGACGAGTTCTGGATTTGCTGCCCAGCCTTGAGGAGAAGCTACTTCCATTACATCATGCCCTTCCCACAACCCATTAGCATCACGAAAAGTAGGTATGCCACTTTCAGCACTGATACCTGCCCCTGAAAGTACAACTATTTTCATAATGTGATCAGATTATGACGTATGATCCATGCTTCACTAATAGTTAATAAAAAAACTATTTAACACTTATTGATTAGCTTTATGCTCTTGCTCGTCTAGAAAACTTTTTTCGATGTAGGAGAGTTCAATAGCAAGTAAGCCTCTAGATATAGCTCCATCCAGATAGCTTTCATGACTCAATTCAGGATTTACTTCTTGCAGAAAACGATCTAAATAATTGTTAATCTCTGTACGTAGCTCTTTTTGGTTAATGCTAAGATCTTTGATTTTTACTTGAAATTCCAATATATTTTTATGGAATTCGTTGCAATTTTTCACGATGTCTAAATGAGTAGTGGTTACACTATCGTTCGATTCCACCAAACCATTAATTTTTAAAACTTTGAAATCGTTAAATTCCATTTGTCGATTAGCTATTTCAAACATTTTAACTTCTTGTTCATTGTGATTCCCTGAACAGCTAAAAATAATGATGATAAAAAGAAGACCGATAAAATTTTTCATAATAGTTTATTATTCGTTTAATGTAAATATAAACATTTCTTCATTTAATGTGAGTACGTTTCGTGAAATACGTACTTCTTAAACTCATAGTTACAATTTCTATTTTTTCTTTTTTCCACCTCTCCCTTTTTTCTCGGGTGCATTTGCTGCAAGCTCAATACACTCTTCTAATGTTAACTCTTCGGGTACCTTTCCTTTGGGGATTTTTACGTTTTTCTTTCCTGCTTTAATATATGGCCCATACCTTCCATTAAGTACTTGAATATCTGGGTTTTCATCCCATGTTTGGATATATTTATTGGCTTCGGCTATTAATTTTTCTTTAACTAATTCAATGGCTCTTTCTTCATCAATAGTATAAGGATCATCGGTTTTAGGAATTGAGACAAAAAGCTTATCGTATCGTAGGTATGGACCAAATCTACCTATAGCAGCACTAATTTTTACATCTTCATAGTGTCCCACATCACGTGGTAATTTAAATAAATCTAGAGCTTCTTCAAATGTGATTTTTTCAATAAATTGACCTTTTCTTAGGCTTGCATATTTTGGTTTTTCATCACTTCCTTCAACTAATTCTCCTATTTGAGCCATAGGGCCAAACTTACCAAGTCGTACGATTAATTTTTTACCACTCTTTGGATCAATACCTAGTTCACGGGACGTATCGATATCCTTTCTTTCAATATTACTAGTAACTTCTACTCGACTATGAAATTCTCCATAAAAATCAGAAATCATTTTATCCCATTTTTTTGAGCCATTAGCTATATTGTCAAATTCTTTTTCAACGTCAGCAGTGAAAGAATAGTTAGTTACATTTGGAAAATGTTCTACTAAAAAGTCAGTAACGACCATGGCAATATTAGTTGGAAAAAGCTTACCTTTTTCCGCACCAGTTATTTCTATTTTTTCTGAGCTAGTAACAGTATTATCAGCTAGACTTAACACCTTATATTTTCTTTCCTTACCATCTCTATAATCCTTTTGAACATAATCTCTTTTCTGGATAGTGGAAATAGTAGGGGCATAAGTAGATGGTCTGCCAATACCCATTTCTTCTAATTTTTTCACTAAACTAGCTTCAGCATATCTAGCAGGAGGTCGAGAAAAAGTTTGGCGACCATTCATTTCTTTCAAGTTTAAAATTTCCCCCTTTTCTAAAGGAGGAAGCATGCCTTTTTGTTCATCGTCTTGTTCATCATCCGAAGACTCAGTATAAACTTTTAAAAAGCCTTCAAATTTCACGACTTCTCCCTGAGCAACTAAATTTTGTGATGCAGTAGAAATAGCTATAGTAGCAGTGGTTTTTTCTAATTGAGCATCTGCCATTTGAGAAGCAATGGCACGTTTCCATATTAAATCATATAAACGTTCTTCATTTCGTTCATTTCCAGCACTATGGTCTGCGAAGTTGGTGGGTCGTATAGCCTCATGAGCTTCTTGAGCACTATTTGACTTAGTTTTATAAGTTCTTGTTTGCACATAATTATCTCCATAAGCACTTGAAATTTCGCCCACAGCACTATCAACAGCTTCTTTAGATAAATTAACTGAATCCGTTCTCATATAAGAAATTTTACCTGCTTCGTACAATTTTTGAGCAACGAGCATAGTTTGAGAAACAGAAAATCCTAATTTTCTACTGGCTTCTTGTTGTAATGTTGAAGTGGTAAATGGAGGAGCAGGAGATTTTTTAGCAGGCTTTTTTTGTAGGTCTTTGATACTAAACTCAGCATTAATGCACGAATTTAAAAAGGCTTCTGCTTCTTCAAAAGTTTTGAATTTGGATGTTAGCTCTGCATTTAATTGTTTCTTTCCTCCTAAATTAAATATAGCTGAAATTTTATAAGATGAAGTGGAGTTAAATTCACCAATTTCTCTTTCTCTATCAACAACTAACCTTACTGCAACAGATTGTACTCTACCCGCTGAAAGACCAGTTTTTATTTTTTTCCAAAGAATAGGAGATAATTCAAAACCAACTAATCTATCAAGTATTCTACGAGCCTGTTGAGCATTTACTAAATCAATATCAATACCTCTTGGAGTTTCTATTGCTTTAGTAATGGCACTTTTAGTTATTTCTCTAAATACTATACGTTTAGTACGTGCTTCATCTAATTTTAAAACCTCTTTTAAGTGCCAAGATATGGCCTCCCCTTCACGGTCATCATCACTAGCTAAATAGATGGTGTCAGCTTTTTTAGTTAGTTTTTTTAATTCGCTAATAACCTGCTTTTTATCTTTAGAAATTTCATAAGTAGGTTTGAAACCATTTTCAATATCAATGGCTTTGTTGCCTTTTGGTAAATCGCGTACATGACCATAACTTGAGGACACTTTATAGTCTTTTCCTAAATAACCTTCAATGGTTTTTGCTTTAGCTGGAGACTCAACAATTACTAAATTTTTTGACATAGATTTTCTGTTTCTAATTTGCGAAGAGCCAAAGATCACTAAATTTTTCAAAAAATAAAGAAACTACAAATGATTATATAATTAACATTTCCTATATTCAGAAAATTAAAGATTTAAAAATGTTTATTTTAATACATTTAAATGGGTAAAAACCTCTATTTATTGCGTCACGCACAAACTTTGGAGAAACAACATGACGAAAGTGATGCAGATCGTGAATTAACTCCTGTAGGTATTCAAAATGCTACTCGGATGGGGATAAATTTAAAAAACAAGAATATTTATCCCGATATGCTGATTAGTAGCCCTGTGGTTCGTACTCAGGCTACGTCTGAAATTGTTGCTGAACAAATAGGATACGACTTGTCAAAAATACATTATAACATTGAAATTTATAATGCTTCGATTAGAACTTTATTGAAGGCTGTGAATAATTTTAAAGATGAATGGAATTCTACACTATTAATAGGACACAACCCTGCAATTACCTATTTGGCTGAGTACCTTTCTGGAGAAGCCATAGGTGATATGTCTACTTGTGGGTTAGTAAGCATATCTTTCGATTTAAATAGTTGGTCTATGATATCAGAAAACAATGGTTCTTTTAAATGGTATGAATATCCAGACTTACTTAATTTTTAATTTAATATACGCTATATCTTGTTGTAAAACACCTTTATACAATAATTGTAAATGACATGAATATATGAGTGTTTTTAAGTTGATTTTGTCAAGTCTATCTATTACAAAAAAATCTTTCCCGAACAGAATTCTAGTTTTACTTGCTTTATTAAATATTGAATAATTTTTTTGTCAAAAAATAAACCGTTGAGTAGTAAGAAAGAACTTATAGAAAATTTTAACCCCAATGGAGTTGGAAAGTTAGGTAGTATATTTGGCCTTCCTTTTGGAGTAGAGGAAGCAGAAATTGTTCTTCTTCCTGTACCTTGGGAGGTAACAGTGTCATACACTGCTGGAACTGCAGAAGGTCCTGAGGCAATTCTAAATTCTTCAACTCAGGTAGATCTTTATATGAAAGGGGTAATAGATGCTTGGAAAATGGGCATATATATGACAGAAATTCCTAAGGATATCATTCAGGAAAATAATAAATATCGCAAGTTAGCTATAAAATACATTAATGAACTTGAAGAAGGGAAGTCAATTGATAGAAACCCCGAATTGAAAGTGATCCCTCAAACCATT
>JAOUKH010000021.1 GCA_029882685.1 Cyclobacteriaceae bacterium | reverse complement strand
TATTTTATTACAAGTTAGATTTGTTTTTATAATCAATGTTTCGTCATCATCCTCTACGCTATCTAAGTGTTTTTTTAGATCTGTTCTGAATTCAGAAAATTTGCTACAATCATGGCTTTACTAATTATTATTTACGTATAAAATACGCACTTAATTAATTTCTAGTTTGCAATAAAGCTAATCGTGTAAGTCGATATTTAATCACTATAAAGAGTGAAATAATGCGGGTTTAAAGCAATATACTAATTGATTGATATTGTGTGTTATTTATAACAGACTGATCGAAAATTCCATACACTGCTGATCCTGATCCTGTCATGCTTACATAAATGGCATGTTTTTCATACAACTCCTTTTTGATATTTTCTATCTCAGGGTGATTTGAAAAAACAGAATCTTCAAAATCATTATGTAGAAAGTCATTCCATTTAGTTATTGGATAATTTTCAATAATTTCTTTTACTGAAGTTTTTATTGGTTTAGGTTTAACTCCTGAATAAGCTTCTACTGTTGAAATATGGATATTGGGTTTCACTATAATTAAGTGTTTTCCTGTTAAATCGATATTAATAGAAGAGAATTCAGTTCCTGTTTTTGTAGCTATAACAGGTTTGTTCTCAACAAAAAAGGGGCAATCACTTCCCAACTGTGCCGCATAATTTTGAAGTTGTTTAAAACCAATATCCAATTCAAATTTTTCATTTAGCATTTTTAATACAAAAGCTGCATCTGAAGAACCACCACCTAACCCCGCTCCAATAGGGATAACCTTGTGAAGGTGTATGTGAATATTTGGGATGTCAAAATCTTTTTTTAGAAGATGAAAAGCCTTTAAACAAAGGTTTTCTTCTGCACTTCCTGGTACAGAAATTCCAGAACTAGTAAATTTTAATTCCTTAGAGGGAATAATTTCCAAAACATCGCACCAAGGAACAGGATAAAAGCAGGACTCTATATTATGATATCCATCAGATCTTTTTGAAGTGATATTAAGACCTAAGTTAATTTTAGCATTGGGAAAAGATATCAAATCAATAAATTAATTTATTAAGTAAATGAAATGATGAATCCTTATCAAAAGTGAATCATCATCTCATTAAAAGTTTATCTATTTTCCTTTTGTAAGCTCTGTTATTATCTCATCGGTAATGCCTGAGTGTGAAAACCCTCCATCATGCATTAAATTCTGCATAGTCACCATTCTAGTGAAATCAGAAAACATGGCAACAATATAATTTGCACAATCCTCAGCACTAGCATTCCCCAATGGGGATAATTTATCGGCATAGTCAAAAAATACATCAAACCCTCCAACACCACTACCTGCTGTAGTCATAGTAGGTGATTGAGAAATTGTGTTTACTCTTACATTTTTGAGTTTTGCAAATCGAGCGCCATAGCTACGTGCAATTGACTCCAAAACACTCTTAGCTTGCGCCATATCTGAATAATCTGGGAAAGTTCGTTGTGCAGCTATATATGATAAAGCTAAAATAGACCCCCATTCATTCATAGCATCAGTCTTTTCGGCAGTTTGCATTACTTTATGAAAAGAAAGACCTGATATATCAAGAGACTTCAGAAACCATTCGTAGTTTAAATCACCATATGGCATGCCTTTTCTAACATTTGGACTCATGCCAATAGAATGAAGCACAAAATCCAATTTACCTCCTAATATTTCTTGAGACTTCTCAAAAAGAGTGGTTAAGTCTTCTACGGAAGTAGCATCGGCAGGAATTATTTCAGCACCACACTGCTCGGCTAGTTCCTTAATTTTGCCCATCCTCATAGCTATAGGAGCATTGGTTAATACAAATTTAGCACCTTCTTCATGGGCTTTAAGTGCTGTTTTCCAGGCGATAGAGTTTTCGTCTAGTGCCCCGAATATTATCCCTCGTTTTCCTTTTAATAAGTTATATGACATCTGAATTTTTATTTATGCCTGTTTCGGTTTTTGCTGCACAATAATAATAAAAATAAGTTGGATATTCAGAAGGTGATAAAAGACAATTGACTTTTACTACATTTGCGGAGTAAATGAAGAAAAAACAACCAATAGGTCTTTTTGATAGTGGTATAGGAGGGCTTACTGTCGCAAAAGCCGTAAAAAACATTTTGCCAAATGAACGGATTATATATTTTGGCGATACAGCCCACCTTCCTTATGGCGATAAATCAGAAGCTGCAATACAAGCTTATTCAATTAAAATAGCGGATGTACTCTTAAAAGAAGGATGTAAGGTTATTCTGATTGCGTGTAATTCAGCTAGTTCTTCAGCTTATGAATTGCTAAAAGAATATGTAGGTAAACGTACTAAAATACTAAATGTAATTGATCCCATGGTTGATTTTATTGGCTCTAATTTCCAAAATAAAAATGTAGGTCTTATTGGAACAAAACGAACCGTACTATCTCAGGTATATGAAAAAAAAATAAAATCATTAGATGTTGATATAGCCCTCAATTCTTTGGCAACTCCTTTATTGGTCCCTATGATTGAAGAAGGGTATTTTAATAATAAAATAAGCCACGAAATTATTGAAGAATACCTCAATCATGAAAACTTACAGAATATTGATGCTTTAATATTGGCTTGTACACATTACCCCTTAATAAAGGAGGAAATTCAAGATCTCACTATGAATAAAATAGAAATAGTAGACTCTGCAGATGTTGTAGCTTTAAGTTTAAAACAATACTTGGAAAAAGAGAATATATTAAATGAAAAAAATGATGATTCAGACACTTTTTTGATTTCAGATTTTACTGAATCATTTGCTTCCTCTGCTAAAACATTTTTTGATAGTCCAATAACCTTAAAGCAACACCCTCTTTGGGATTAATTATTAATTAGGTGTAAGAATATTAATGATAATATGCTGCATTTAGACATAAAATAGGCTACATTTAATCGCAAATGTCTACTATTATCTTTTTTCTTCCTTTCATTTTAATATACACCATATTTGCAGTGTACGGTGAACGTAAAATTTCTGCATTTATACAGGATAGGTATGGGCCTATGGAAGTGGGAAAATATGGATGGTATCAGACAGTTGCCGATTTACTAAAATTAATTCAAAAAGAAGATATAGTACCAAAAAAAGCTAGTAAAAAACTTTTTTTGATAGCACCAGTAATTATTTTTACTTCTATTTTCTGTGGGTTTGTTGTACTGCCTATTACATCAAGTTGGGAAGGAACTCTTACACAAAATGGTGTATATTTTTTATTAGCAATAGTTTCATTAGATGTAGTTGGGATACTCATGGCGGGCTGGGGAGCTAATAGTAAGTATTCCCTGTTGGGTGCTTTGCGTTCTGTAGCACAAATTATTTCTTATGAGATTCCTGTTACATTATCCGTATTGTGTGTGATTATGATTTCACAATCTTTGAACTTACAAGAAATTTCATATCAACAAGGCATTTTGATAAATGCATTTCCAGATATGGAAAATGTAAAAAATTATCTTTTTGGGATAAGCGCACTTAATATTGATGTTACAAATTGGGGAGGTGTTTTTACTTGGAATATTTTTAGAGCACCAGTTTTAATCCCTGTATTTATCATTTATTTCATTTCAACATTAGCTGAAAGTAATCGAGCACCATTTGATTTACCTGAGGCTGAATCAGAATTAGTAGCAGGATTTCATACCGAATATTCTGGATTTAGATGGGCAATTATTATGCTATCAGAATATGGAATGATGCTTTTGGTAGCATTATTAGGTGTGATTCTTTTTTTAGGTAGTTGGAATACCCCTTTGCCAAATATTGGAAATATCATGTTAGCAAATTGGACTACTGGTGAACCTGAAACAATAGCAGGTAATTTATGGTCTGTTTTTTGGTTATTATCTAAAGCATTAATGTGGATTGCAGTGCAAATGTGGGTGAGATGGACTTACCCTAGGTTACGTATTGACCAATTAATGAGCTTGAGTTGGAAATATTTAACTCCATTTGCAATGTTTTTGATTTTCGTATCAGGATTATGGCGATTACTAATGATATAATGATGGTAATAGTTTTAGCTGGTTTCATTTCCGTAAAGGATAATGTGGTTAGGCATATTACTGTGTAAGGAGTTTGTAGAAATACATGGTGGAAAAATTTGGATATAAAGTGAGGAAGGAATAGGAAGTACATTTAAATTTACGCTTAAAAAATCAGCTAATTACTTGAAAAAAAAACAGGGTAAATATTGGAAAAACATTAGAATTGCTTCTTCTACCTTGTTCCAAGGGTTAATACAAACGTCTAAGCATTTTAGGAAAGCTTTTAAACAACGTAATGCCATTGGAGTTGAAGAAGAAAACTATTTCCATAGAAGTGATGGGCTTCAAACAGTACTCTATCCTCATGAGTTGCTACCAATTCCTGATAATGGTCGTTATCGGCTTCATAACGAAATGGACGATTGCATTGTATGTGATAAATGCGCAAAAATCTGTCCTGTAGATTGTATTGATATTGAGCCAATAAGGGCAGTTGAAGATTTAGGCAAAACTTCTGACGGAACACCAAAACGCATCCATGGAGCAAAGTTTGATATTGATATGTCAAAATGTTGCTTCTGCGGGCTTTGTACAACTGTGTGCCCTACAGAGTGTTTAACTATGACCAACGAATTTAATTTTAGTGAATTTGATGTAACTAAACACAACTATGAATTTGCCACACTTACACCTCATGAAATTACAGAAAAATTAGAAGCCTTGGAAAGCTTTAACAAAGAGAAAGAAAAAAACGAGCTTAAAAATAAAGAGAGCAAAGTGGAAGGGACACAGCCACGACCAAAAATTAAAATGAAGCCTGTAATAAAAGACTCTGCGATTGAAGAGCCTGATAAAAATGTAAGTGGTAATATTAAAAAACCTAAATTTCGACCACGCCCAATAATTAAAAAGAAGAAAGAAGATTGATGAATTGGATGACTACCATATTCTATTTTTTTGGAGCAATAACAGTTCTTTCAGCTCTAGGAATATTGTTTACACGAAATGTGCTTCATGCTACATTTTTATTAATGTTATCATTTTTTTCTGTTGCAGGAATATATGTGCTAGGCAACGCCAGCTTCATAGGTGTCACACAATTATTAATTTATGTTGGAGGCATTTTGATTTTGATGGTTTTTGGATTAATGCTCACTACCAAACTTAATGGAAAGGCTCTAGTAACGGAAAATCATAATCGATTAATTGGTGTATTATTGGGTACAGTGTTTTTTTCTATTTTATCCTACATTATTATTTTTTCAGCAAATTTTGAAATGCTAAAAAGCAATAAAACACTACCAGAAAACGCAGTAGAGTTCATAGGTATCAATTTGATGAGCAATTATCTAATACCTTTTGAAATAGCCGCCATATTGTTGTTGGTTGCCTTAATTGGTGCTGCAGTAATTTCAGAAAAAAGAAAGGAGAAACAAGAATGATTACTTTACAACATTTTTTAATTATTGGCATTTCCCTGTTTTCTATTGGGCTTACAACAGTTATTATTAAAAAAAATGCAATTCTAGTTCTGTTGGGAATTGAATTAATGCTTAATGGAGCAAATGTAAATCTGATAGGTTTTAGTACTAATGACCCACAAATCCAAGGGCAAATTTTTTCACTTTTTGTAATTGTAGTAGCTGCTGCCGAAGCAGTTGTGGCTTTAGCTATTGTAGTAAGAGTCTATCAGTATTTTAATACTTCTAATGTAGATGAACCAAAAGAACTTAAAGGTTGAATCAAGAAGTAACCATATTGACTCTTACATCATCCACACAGCTTAGTTTAGTAGTACTTTTTTTGCCGTTATTATCTTTTGTGATCATGAATTTATGGTCAAAAAACAGGAAACTTGGATCATATGTTTCTAGTGGCTTATTCTTCGTGAATTTTATTATCGCAGTATTTCTTTTTATTACTATATGGAATGGAGAGCCTGAACATAGTAGGTGGCTTTGGTTTGAAATAGGAAGTGGCATACAATTTACTTCTGGGGTATGGCTTAATAATCTCACAGTGTTACTATTGGTGCTTGTAACACTTGTTTCTTTTATGGTACACTTATTTTCTTTGGAATACATGAAGGATGACAAAGCATATAATCGATACTTCTCATTCTTAGGATTGTTCACTTTTTCAATGCTAGGTATTGTGCTTTCTGATAATTTATTATTAATGTTTGTGTTTTGGGAACTGGTAGGGTTTTCATCTTATCTCTTAATCGGATTTTGGTTTCATAAAGAGACTGCTGCTAAAGCTTCAAAAAAGGCATTTATTGTGAATAGAATAGGTGATTTAGGCTTTTTAGTAGGGTTAATGATTTTATGGTCTAATTATAATACGCTTGATTTAACAACATTAATTTCTTCAGCTGAGATCACCGATCCGTCACTTACTTTAGCAACTTTATGTTTGTTTGGTGGTGTTATTGGAAAATCGGCACAATTTCCTTTGCAAGTATGGCTACCCGATGCCATGGAAGGACCAACTCCTGTGTCAGCATTAATACATGCGGCAACTATGGTAGCAGCAGGGGTGTTTTTATTGGCTAGGATTACCCCCTTTATTCCTATTGATGCTCTTCATGTTATTGCTTTAATAGGAGCAATTACAGCCTTCATGGGAGGTGTAGCAGCTTTACGGCAATTTGATATTAAAAAAATATTGGCTTTTTCAACCATTTCTCAATTGGGATACATGGTAATGGGAGTGGGTGCAAGTGCTTATGATGCAGCTATATTTCATTTAATTACACACGCATTTTTTAAAGCATGTCTGTTCCTTTCGGCTGGAGCAATCATCCATAGTTTGCACAAATTTTCTCATGATAATGATGCTAACTTTGATGCTCAAGATATACGATTAATGGGTGGATTAAGAAGATCAATGCCATTTACATTTTGGGTGTTTATAGTTTCCAGTATGGCTCTTGTAGGCGTTCCGTTATTTTCAGGTTTTTTATCGAAAGAGGCCATACTTATTGCTTCCTTATCCATGACTAAAGGTTGGCAGGTTATTGTTCCAATTTTAGGGTTTGGTTCTGTTTTAATTACTGCGTTTTATGTAATGAGAATGCTTCTAATTATATTTTTTGGAGAAAATAGATTGTCAAATATAATTAACACAAGTTATCCTAGTTTCTCAAAGGTTTCATTATTGATGAAAATCCCATTGACATTACTTGCCTTTAGTTCATTATTTATACTTTTTTCACCTAACCCTTTCGATGGATCACATTCATGGATAATCAATGGACTTTCAAATCAACTACCTATTGAACATCATAGTGTTGTGCCTGCTATATCAGTTATGTTGGTATTATTAGGAATGGGTTTGGCCTATGCCAAATTTAAACCTTCCAGTAAATACATTCAACAAATACATAGTGAACCTGATTATAAAAATTTATGGCAATCTTTGTCATTTAATAATTGGCATCTAGATGCTATTTATGATGCTGTAATAATTCGACAAGCTATAAGAATAGCAGATGGGATTAAGATGATCGAAGAAAAATTAATAAATAGGTTTATCAATTACTTTGCCATTTTTAATGTGATTCTAGCGAAAATATTAGGCTTGTTCGATCGGTATATAGTTGACGGACTAGTTCATTTTTCAGCTTTTGCAAGTAACACTATTGGGTGGTTGTCAAAAAACATACAAAGTGGAAAAGCGCAGACACACATTGCTTGGGCTGGTTTAGGAATATTGATGATAATAATATGGCTAATACTATAATATAACATAAATTTAATGCTGGGATTACAATATAATATGAACTGGGTATACAGTACTTTCAAAATAGCGTTTGCGATATGAATAGTGTTTTACTTTCATTGTTAATTTTTATACCCCTTTTAGGGGTGTTTGCTGTGCTAGTAGTTCCCTCAACTTACAAGTCAAGCTATAAATATATTACCCTAACTATTTCATTAATTCAGTCAATACTGGCTTTGGTATTGTATCAGGGTTTTGATACTTCAGTGGTAGGAGTAAATACACTCGACAGTTTCCAATTTGTAGAAAAAGTAAATTGGATTAGTTTGCAATTAGGAGGTTTTGGAAAGCTATCTATAGATTATTTTGTTGGGGTAGATGGGATTAGCATTAGCATGGTATTACTTTCTATATTAGTTATCCTTGTAGGAGTAATTTCATCATGGAATGTAAGTGAAAAAGCCAAAGGTTATTTCGCACTATTCCTATTGTTGAACTCAGCCATTATCGGTTGTTTTGTGGCACTCGATTTCTTTCTGTTCTATTTATTTTTCGAATTTATGTTGCTCCCTATGTATTTCCTTATTGGAATATGGGGAGGAAAACGAAGAGAATATGCATCTATAAAGTTTTTTCTATACACACTTTTAGGCTCAATTTTCATACTAGTGGTAATGATAGCTCTATACATTTCTGTTGATCACCCTGATGGAGGTCATACTTTTAGCCTATTATCAATGATGGATAGCAGTAATTACTCATCTGATGCTTTTCTTTCTTTAAGCGGCAACCATAATATTTTAGGATACCCAGCTAGAAGCGTAGCATTTTTATTATTGTTTATTGGTTTTGCCATTAAAATCCCTGCCGTTCCAGTACATACATGGCTACCAGATGCACATGTTCAAGCACCAACAGCCATTTCGGTTATTCTTGCAGGCATTCTCCTAAAAATTGGGGGTTATGGATTAATAAGAATTGCGTATTCTATTTTTCCAGATGCAGCTATCAATTACTCATGGCTCGTAGGTTTTCTAGGAGTTGTATCTATTGTTTATGGTGCATTTAATGCTTTGTCATGTACTGATTTGAAAAGGTTAATAGCGTACTCTTCAGTATCGCATATGGGTTTTGTACTCTTAGGACTTGCATCGCTTACAGTTGAAGGGGTGACTGGAAGTATTTATCAAATGTTTAGTCATGGCATTATTTCATCAGGACTATTTTTATTAGCTGGGGTGATATATGACCGTACGGGAGACAGGCTAATTGACAACTATTCTGGTTTAGCACACAAAATGCCAAAATATACAGTTGTTGTTGTGATGCTTTTCTTTGCATCATTAGGTTTACCAGGGTTCTCGGGGTTTATAGCTGAAGTATTGGTTTTTCTTGGAGCTTTTAAATCAGAAATTTTACCAAAGTGGATGACAATAACTGCTACACTAGGTCTATTATTAGGTGCTGCATACTATTTATGGACTATACAACGGATGTTTTTTGGAAAATATTTTGTCAGAAAATCTGAATGGGATAATAAAATGTTTGATCTTACCAAAAGAGAATATTTGATGTTTATCCCTCTCGTATTTTTAGCATTATTGCTAGGTGTTTTTCCACACTTTTTACTTGATCTAATGAATACTACCATAAACGCTTTCGTAGAATTTGTTCATAAAACTGGAATAGCGCAATAATGGAATACGCTAGTCAATTAAACAATCAACTACAAAATACAATAGCTTTATTATCTGGATATTGGCCAGAATTTATTATCGTCATTGGATTAGTAGTGACACTCATTATTGATTTAATTTTCTTCAATAAAGAGAAAAATTCTAATTGGTGGATCGGGTTTGTTAATTTGGTATTTCTGATTTTGGCATTTACCAAGCAAGTAGATGTTTATTCATACTTCTCAAATCTAGGGGAGTTTATGAAATTGGTGCTACTATTTGCGGGAGTGCTTTTTATTGTGTTTTCACTTACGCAAACTCATCAAACTAAAAAGGCAGGTGAGTACTACATCATATTTAATGGGTTACTAATTGGTGCTTTATTAATTGCCAAATCCACTAATTTATTGGTTATATATTTAGGAATAGAGATGATGTCGATAAGTGCTTATGTACTGTCTGCTTTTTCTTTTAATAAAAATAGTGCCGAGGCTAGTTTAAAATATTTGCTTTTTGGAGCGGTATCATCTGCATTTATGCTATTCGGAATGTCATTACTTTATGGCTTTACGCAAACTCTAAATATTAACGATTTTGAATTACTCCACACAGTAAAGGTTATTGGAGACTTACCTATTAAATTAGCAGTCTTCATGACTATGTTTGGATTTCTTTTTAAAATTGCTGCCACCCCAATGCATATATGGAGCCCAGATGTTTATGAGGCAACTCCTACATTTGTAGTTGCAGCTTTTTCAGTTATTCCCAAACTAGCAGTATTTGTATTGCTATTTAATATTGCTGATAAATTTTTAGTGTTTCCTGAAGTAGAATTGCTATTACAGTTTACTGCCATTCTTTCCCTTACCATAGGTAACTTTGCAGCACTATGGCAAAAGAATGCCAAACGGATGTTGGCATACTCATCAATTGCCCATACAGGATTTTTACTGATTGCTTTTTTTGCCAACATGCAAAGTTTTGTCTTCTACGGATTGGTTTATTTAATTATGAATTTTGCCGTTTTTGGACTGGTAAAAGTTGTCGAACAAAAATTTTCTATAACTGATATTGAGCAATATATTGGTCTAGGTAAAAAAATACCCCTAATAGGAGTGTTGTTTGTGGTAGCCCTTATTTCTCTTACTGGACTACCTCCAACTGCAGGTTTTACGGCCAAAATATTAGTATTTTCAGGTATCTGGGAGAAGTATTTGACAAACCATAACCCAGTTTATTTATCACTTTTTGTTTTTGGATTGTTTAACACAGTTGTTTCACTTTTTTATTATTTAAAGATTCCATATTTCATGTTCATTAAAAAGTCAAATGAAGTAATCTTAAATGAACATAAATCTTCTACGGTACTAACTTATTTAATCGGGTCACTGGTTTTTGTTTTGATACTATGTTTCTTTCTTCCCAACAGTTTGATGGATATGATTTATAGTATTAATTTTGCCCAATAATGTCAGATTCATGAGTGATCAAATAAAACACGAATGCGGAATTGCCTTAGTAAGGCTACGCAAACCTCTTTCTTATTACATAGATAAATACGGCACATTTACTTATGCTATGAATAAGATGCACATCCTCATGGAGAAGCAGAAAAACAGAGGACAGGATGGTGCAGGTATAGCCAATATCAAAATTGATCAAAAACCTGGGTATCGATATGTAAGCAGGTATCGTTCAGTCGACAATAACCCTGTGGCTAGTATTTTCGAGAAGGTTAACAAAAAAGTAAGCAAAGCTAAAAAAATTGAAGGGTGCGATTTAAAAGATGAATCTTGGTTAAAAGAAAATTTAGCCTTTACAGGTGAGGTTTGGTTAGGGCACTTGCGTTATGGAACACATGGTAAAAATAGTGTGGAAAGTTGCCACCCTATGCTTCGTCAGAATAATTGGAGAAGCAGAAGTTTGGTGATGGCAGGAAATTTTAACATGACCAATGTTGATGAGCTTTTTGAAATATTGCTTGAGCTAGGGCAGCATCCAAAAGAAAAGGTGGATACAGTAACCGTAATGGAAAAAATTGGTCACTTTTTGGATGAAGAAAATCAGGAGATTTACGAAAAAAATAAAGGAGATTATACAAAACAAGAAATGACCACGGTCATTGAAAATGAGCTTAATTTACAACGCATTTTAGAGCGTGCTTGCAAAGACTTTGATGGCGGCTATGCAATGGCAGGAATGACAGGCTATGGTGCTGCATTTGTAGCGCGCGACCCTTCAGGAATTCGCCCAGCTTACTACTATGCTAACGATGAAGTAATTGTAGTAGCCTCCGAAAAACCAGCTATAAAAACTGCTTTTAATGTTGAATACAATGACATAAAAGAAATTGATCCTGGATATGCTTTAATTATTAATAAGTCAGGAGATTATGAGCAAAAAATGTTTATTGAACCTTTAGAAAAGACAGCATGTAGTTTTGAAAGAATATATTTTTCAAGAGGATCCGATCCAGATATTTATAGTGAAAGAAAGAACTTGGGAAAGTTATTAGTGCCGCAAGTCTTAAAAGCCATCAATTTTGATTTAAAAAATACTGTGTTTTCGTACATCCCCAATACAGCCGAAACGGCTTTCCTTGGATTAATGGAAGGAATGGATGAATATCTCGTAAATAAACGGAAGGAAATTATTCTTGAAGGAAAACCTCATGTTGACTCGTTAGATGAAATCATGTCATTTCGACCTCGTGTAGAAAAACTGGTGATGAAAGATGTGAAAATGAGAACATTTATTGCTGATGATGATCAACGTGATGAAATGGTGGCAGCAGTATATGATACTACTTATGAAGTAATTGAAAAAGGAGTTGATACACTAGTGATAATAGACGATTCGATTGTAAGAGGAACTACACTTGAAAAGAGCATTCTTAAAATGCTTGATAAACTATCACCAAAAAAAATAGTAATTGTTTCTTCAGCACCTCAAATTCGTTTTCCTGATTGTTATGGTATTGACATGTCAAAGATATATGAGTTTGTTGCGTTTAGAGCATTAATGGAACTCATAAAAGAACGTGGTATAGAAAGCATGCTTGATGATGTGTATGAAAAAGCTAAAATAGCTTTAGAAGAAAACATTGAAACCAATGAAGTAAATACACTTTATGATCAATTTACATACGAAGAGTTATCCGCTAAAATAACGGATATTGTAAGACCCAAAGGAATGAAAGCTGAATTGGAAGTGATTTACCAAACAGTAGAAAATTTACATGTTGCATGCCCAAATCATTCTGGCGATTGGTATTTTACTGGTAACTTCCCAACTAAAGGGGGTAAGCGAGTGGCTAACAAATCTTTTGTTAATTTTATGGAGGGAAAGCGGGTTAGGGCTTATTAATAAGGCTAAATTAACTGCTGATTATCATTTTTCTGTCTCAAACAGGTAGAAAATATATAACCTGTATTGTTAGAACTTCGACCCCATAGTCAATACTATAGTGCTTTGAGCCAGCTATTATAGTTTACTACCTCACCACTATCTCTAGAACAATAAAAAAATACCCTTTTTTAGGTATTTTATTCCATAACTATTGTCAATAGATTTGTCCTGTTAAGTAAAATTTCTATTTATTTAAAAAATTATGAAAAACACAATTTTAAAATTTACAGGTGCTGTATTAATGGTAACAGCATTTATATCGTGTAATAAGGACAAGGTTGATCCTGTTGTAGAAGAAATACTGGAGATTCCTTCTTGTAAAGTGACCTCTTGGAAAAGTGAAGAATTTTATCTAGGAACATCGACATGGACTGACTTGAGTACTATTACATATAATGCTGATGGGTATCCAGATAAAATTACTGACGATAGTGGCTGGTCTATTACTTTTGTTTATAGTGGAGGAAAACTATCAAAATTAGTAGAATCAGATGGAGTAGATTCATATGAAAATACTTATGAATGGAATGGTGATAAAATTACAAAATATGTAGGATCATACGTTTTTGAAGCGGTTACATACACTGATGAATATAGATATGAATATAATGTTGATAAAGTATCTAAAATAGCAAATTGGGATAATTATTCAGGGACTGTAATGGGGGAGATGGTAGAATACAGTTATGAAGAATTTACGTGGACTGGAGAAAATGTTACAAAAACAGCATATTTTCTTAATGATTTTTCAGGTGGAAGAGTTGAATTTATTAAAAAGAAAAAGAAGCGTAAATTCTTAAACTCTGGAAGAACTGAAGGTTTCGTAGAAGATGGGACAAGTGTTTATACATATGATGATAAGCTAAATCCATTCCAATTTTTTGGGTACATCTGGGGAGAGGCTGGCCTAATGGGGAAAAATAATATGTTGTCCTCTACTTACACAGATGGTACTGGCACCTACTCTTACAGTAGCACATACGAATATAATGCTGAGAATTTCCCGACTAAAAAAACTGAAATAGATGGAGATTATACCTATGTTGATACATATACATACGACTGTAATTAAGTGTTAATGTTTATTTGAATATGGGTCAAGTTCTTATAGGACTTGACCTTTTTTATAATCGTATTATCAGAATGATATTGATTAACCCCAGGGCGAACGCATTTAAAATTCTTGTTCATTTCGGAGTCAATGAGCCAAAATAATTGGTTCATTGCTGTAGAAATATTAACCATATTGTAAATACATGTCATATTGGTTAGGATTCCTCCTCGTTTTTGTTGGCTATAACCAACATAACATACGGAATGACTCTCCGGAAAGTTAAAAAACTAGAAGTATTGAAACCTCTAAGGATTCAACATATGTAATAGAAAACACCTATTCTATATTCCTGTAAAATTCATTTAATGACAATCTTTGGAGGTTTATTATTCTAAATGCGTTTGACCTCAATTACTCTGCCTATTTTTTATTACAACAGTATGTTTTTATATCTTTGCAAATTCTTAGCAGTAAGGATAATCAATTCATAACTATTTTATTTCAAATGTATAGTTGAAGGCGTTTTGTCTAATTAAAAAATGAATTTAGCAATTGACTTAGGAACTTCATCCGTGAAAATAGGATGTTTTGAAGATGGTGTTTTAGTAGGTGATGTTCAAAAACCAACATTTGAAGAAATAATTGATGTGGTGTTAGGCTTATCACCTGATCGTATTATCATTAGTAGTGTAAATCAGAACGCTCTTGAATTGAAGAATAAATTACAAGGGGATGTTATGATTCTTGATCACACGACACCTTTACCTATTAAAGTAAAGTACAACACACCTAAAACCTTGGGGAAAGATAGAATAGCGGCAGTTGTTGCTGCTAATATACAACAACCAAATAAGGATACGCTTGTAGTTGATGTTGGCTCATGCATAACCTATGATTTTATTAACAAAAAGAATGAATACATAGGAGGAAGTATTTCTCCTGGAATTGAAATGAAACTGCGGGCAATGAATACTTTCACGGCTGAACTGCCGTTAGTAAGTCCTGACTTTGGGGTTGAATTAGTTGGAGATACTACCGAAAAAGCACTTCAAAGCGGTACAATATATGGTACAATTGCAGAAATTGAGGAAATTGTTCGGATGTATAAAGACAAATCCCCACATTTGCGGTTTGTAATTTGTGGAGGGGGAGCTGAATCTATTGGTTTAAAGTTAAAAACTACTGTAGAAATTTACCCTGAGCTTGTTTTATTAGGGTTAAATGGAATTTTAGAATACAATGTTTAAAAAATTAGGAGTTATAATCATTTTCTTTTTGTTGGCAATTGGATCATTTTCCCAAACAGCTAATTCGCCATTAACTCAAATTGGCATTGGAGATAAAGTTTCACTTGCATTACCAACGCAATTTGGGATGGGAGGAGTTGGAATAAGCAATGGGGACGTTCGTTTCTTTAACCTTATTAATCCTGCATTGCTGTTTCATGACTCTATATATACTTTTAGTGCTGGAGGGTATGGTAACTCCATGAAAATTTCTGATAAAATAAACACGCAAAGAAATACCTCTGGCTCATTTAGTCATTTTGCCATGTCATTGCCAATGAAAAAAGGAAAATGGACAACAGCAATTTCTTTAAGACCATATAGTACAGTTGATTATAAACACGTACTAGAAAAAAACGTAATTGGTTCAAATGGAAGTACTTATTTAAATAAGGTGGAAGGTGTAGGAGGAATTAATCAGATTATTTTGTCCAATGGAGTAAAAATAATGCCAAACTTATCTATTGGGGTAAATGCATCTTATTTATTTGGCTCTATATTAAAAGAGCAAACAGCAGGAGTTATAAGTGATACAACAGTTACTAATTTTTATAGTCCATCTAATACTACAAAAGAATCTTTCACTGGATTTAATTTTGGAACAGGTGCCGTCTATAGCTATAAACTGAAATCTAAATTGAGACTAAGTGTAGGGGTTACCTACGACTTACAAACAGATATAAAAACTAAAAGAGTTGAAAGTTGGGAAACTCATGTAAGAGAAACACCTACTTCCTCTGACACACTTACCATTGGAGGTGTGGAAAAAGGCATTACTAAATTACCTTCTTCTATGGGTTTTGGAGTATCATTAGTAAATGCAATAAAATGGTCTGTAGCTGCGGATATAAAAATACAAGATTGGAGTCAGTTTCAAAATTTTGACGGAAACAACAGTGGCATGGGACAAAGTATGTTTATAGGAGTTGGAGGTGAAATTACTCCCGATGCAGCAGATATTAATAGTTACCTTAGTCGCGTGACTTATCGCTTAGGGTTGGGTTATGAAGATATGGCTTATCAGATTGATGGTAATAGTGTAAAGGACTTTGGCATCAATTTTGGTTTCTCTCTTCCTGTAACAGGAATTTCTAGCCTTGATTTAGGCTTTAAATATGGTGTAAGAGGCAATATAGGTGAGATAGGACATAAAGAAGAGTATTTTAAATTCCAAACAGGAATTACGTTTAACGACCGGTTGTGGTTTGTAAAAAGAAAATTTGATTAATAATAAATAAAAATAGTTATGAAGATGATGCCCTTAAAAGGATTAGTGTTAACAGCTGGGATTTTCCTAATCGCTTTAGGCGCCAATGCGCAGTGTAAAGATTGGATATGGCCTGAAGATAGGTCTACAGCAGAAGAGAAGAATGTATTGTATAGTGATGCAGTGAAGGCTAAGCAGTACAGAGATGCAGTTAAACCATGGCAATGGTTAGTTACCAACACTCCCAATTTAAATTCTTCCATTTATATTAATGGTACAAAAATTTACAATGAATTAGCCAAGGTTGAGAAAGACCCTGTACGTAAAAAAGAATTGGTAGATTCTTTATTATGGGTATATGATAAACGAATTGAGGTGTGTGGTCAAAAAGAAAAACACTATCCAACTAAAGTGTTTTATGACTATATCTTTAACATAAAAAACAACAAGGATACTGTTAATGTTGTACATCTGTATGATGAATTTGAGGCAGTGTTTGATATGTCAGGTCAAAAAGTAAATCAGGCACTAGCACAAGCGTATGTAAATGTATTAAAGGTATATCAACTACGTATGAAGAAACTTACCGATGAAGAAATACTAGAAAAGTATGACTGGTTGATTTCTGTAATTGATTATAATGTAGCCAAAGAAACCGATCAGAAAAAAATAGATAAGTGGGAATCGATTAGAGCTAACGCTGATCAAATGTTGATTCAATTAATCAAAAATATTACTGATTGTGAATTTATTAAAGAAGTGTTTGTTCCTAAATTTGAAGCTGAACCTACAAATTTGAAATATGCACAATGGATTTTCAAATTTATGTTAATGGGTAAATGTACTAGTGAACCTATTTGGATGAAGGCAGCCGAAGTAATTTATGAAGATGATAAACAACCCAAGCTAGCTGAAATTTTAGGGAACAAGTATTTAAGTGATAAGGATTATGCAAATGCTGAAAAATTCTATAACGAAGGACTAGAGTTATCAAAAGATGATAAGGAACAAAATGCAGAATTTTATGTTCGTTTGGGTCATGTAAAAAGAGCTAATGGAAGTAATTCTGCTGCACGTGATTTATATAGAAAGGCTGTAGCAACTAATCCTTCAAATGTAGAGCCATACAGCTATATAGGTGTGCTTTATACTAATAGCTATGAGCAGTGTAGAGAAAATGTGAATAAAGCACAAGACAGGTTAATTTATATTGCTGCTTATAATATGTATAAGAGAGCTGGTGATACTAAAAGAATGGCCGCTGCAAAAGAACAATTTCCTTCTGTAGAAGAGATTTTCGAAGTAAACTGGGACAAAGGACAAACAAAGCAGGTAGGGTGTTGGATAAACGAACCTGTAATCTTGAGTACAAGAGATTAAATATATTTAAACATTTAATATGAGGAAAGCTGTATTTGAAGAAGTATCTTTAAATACAGCTTTTTTTGTATAATAATATTATGAACAAAGTTTTACCCATTGTAGTGCTTTTAGCAGTAGCATTTTCTTGTAATAAGAGAGAGAGAGTTACAAAAGTTCAAAAGGAATATGATGGTCCAATGTTAGAACTAGAAGATGTTGTTTTTTATTACAGTGATTCGGCTTTGGTGAAAGTGAAAGGAATTACACCTCATAGAATGGAATATGCTAATGGTGATCAGGAATTTCCAAAGGGATTGTATTTGGAGTTTTATGATGATAATGGTAAAATAGAATCAACTATTGATGCTAATGTGGCTTTTTATAACAAAGAAGAAGACCGTTGGTTAGGGCAAGAAGGAGTGGTAGTAGTAGAAGATGAATCAGGAAAAAACCTTAAAACGGAGGAGTTGTACTGGAAACCTGCTGAGGAAAAAATTTATACCGAGAAGTTCGTTACTATTACTAGTGAAGATGAAGTGCTTTATGGAAAAGGGTTAGAAGCCAAACAGGACTTGTCTGAGTATACAATCAAAAATCCTACAGGTGACTTTCATCTGGAGGAAGGAGGAAACTTTGAATGATGTTTTATGAAATTATTTGATACGATTGTTTTTTCATTAGCATGTGTATTCCTTATTATTGGAATACATCAAACCATTGCAATAGGATTTGGTTTTTCTTATTTCTTTTTCATGCTATCAATAAGTCTACTACTTTTATATAAATTTAGAAAAGATAAACATAAGCGAACAGAGGAACATTCTAAATAACCCATGGATCTTACGCTGATTTATTACATATTTATTTCCTTAGCCTTTTCAGCTTTTTTTTCAGGTATTGAAATGGCTTTTATTTCATCTGATAAATTACAGATTGAACTTCAGGGTAGTAAGAATACTTTCGTAGCCAAATCACTTTATAAATTTATTAAGAACCCTTCTAAATTTATAGGAACAACTCTTGTTGGAAATACGCTCGCTTTAGTTTTATATGGTTACCTAATGGCTTTACTTTTAGAACCATATTTATACGCACACCTTCCTGAAATTTTTCAAAATCAAGGAACTGTGTTGTTACTTCAGACGGTTATTTCCACTTTAATTGTACTAACAACAGCAGAATTTTTGCCTAAAAGCATCTTTATGATAAATCCTAACGGGATGCTTACCGTATTCGCACTACCAATGAGGTTGCTAATGTTTGTGATGACCCCCGTGACTTTTTTTATGGTCAGGCTTTCACGGTTTATTATTGTGAGAGTTATGGGATTGGAGTATTCTGACACCAAACCAGTTTATAAGCTTACTGATCTTAATAACTTAATTAAAAACACACTTGCTTCAAATGATTCTGAAAAAAACAGTGTTGAAGTAGATTCCAAGATTTTCAGTAATGCATTGGAGTTTAAAAAAATACGTGTTAGAGAGTGTATGATACCCCGTACGGAAATAACAGCAGTAAATATTGATGAAGATTTAGCTGAGCTGAAACAAGCATTTGGAGAAAGTGGTCATTCAAAAATTGTTGTTTACAAAGAATCAATAGATGAGGTAGTAGGATATTGCCATACACTTGAACTTTTTAAAAAACCTCAAAAAATAGCTGACATAGTTACTCCACTTATGATTGTTCCCGAAACAATGTTGGCGAACGAATTGATGATAAAACTAATAGCTGAACGGAAAAGCCTTGCTTTAGTTGTAGATGAGTATGGAGGCACATCAGGGATTGTAAGTATTGAGGATATTATTGAAGAAATATTTGGAGAGATACAAGATGAGCATGATGATGAAGATTTAACAGAACAGCAGTTAGATGAATTTAACTATTTATTAAGTGCTCGACATGAAATAGATTATCTCAATGAAAAGTATGAATGGAACTTACCTACTGGAGAATATGAAACTTTAGGAGGCTTAATTTTGTCCATTGCAGAAGATTTACCTAAAAAAGGACAGACAATTATTCAATCTTCGTTTGCTTTTACTATTCAGTCGGTAGAAGATATACGCATTGAAACCGTAAAATTGACGATTAATCACTTCCCGTCAGAAAATAATTGACTTCCTGTCTAATACCATTGTTTTTGATAGTTCTACTCGTTAAATTTGCCGACTTTAAAATTGACGGAATATGGCAGTAATGAATACGCTCAGAAATAAAATGGGCAAAATAGTATTGATAGCTATTGGATTTGCAATGATAGCATTTATAGCAGGAGACCTTGTAGGACCTAACTCTTTTATTTTTGGTAGAGATAATAGTGTTGGTGAAATTGCTGGACAAAAAGTATCCTTTGAAGAGTATCAGGCTGTAGTGGAAAAGCAAAAGCAAGATTTTATTGCAAGGTCGCAGAAAAATCCTAGTGAAAACGAGCTGCCTTCTATAAGACAACTAGCTTGGGATAGATTAATATCAGACATTGCTTTTGGTATTGAAATGGATGCTACAGGTGTATTAGTAACGGAAGATGAGGTATGGGATATTATGCAGGGCAAAAATGTAGATCAGGGAATTGCTCAAGATCCAACTTTTATTAATCAGGAAACTGGCTTTTTTGATGGACAGTTAGTAGTAAATTATATAAATCAAGTGGCAGCATTACCTGATAATCATCCTGCTAAAATTTCATGGATAAACTATGAGAGTAATGTGGCGCCAGGGAGAAAAAGAGTAAAGTATGATAACTTAATGATGTTGACTAATTACGTTACAGAAGCAGAAGCTCAAAACGATTATAATCTACAAAATGACGTAGCGGAGGTAAAATATGTATACGTACCCTTCTACTCTGTTCCTGATTCTGTAGTTGAAGCAACAGATGCAATGCTACAAAATTATCTTAATGACAATAAAGATGATTATAAAGTAGAACATACAAGAACAATGGACTATGTTTCCTTTCCAGTTTTGCCATCTAGTGATGATTCAACATATGTAAGAGAAGGTCTTAATGAATTAAAAGAAGAGTTTAAATCTGTTTCTGATGATTCTATATATGCGAAGGTAAATTCCGATGTAAGTAATTTTTACGGAACTTATAACATTAGCAGTTTGCCTACAAGCTTATATGTTAACATATCTAATCTTACAACAGGTGATGTTAGAGGTGCATATTTAGAAGATAACTACTATAAATTATATAAAGTGGTTTCTATTACAGAAGATACAGTAGGAACTACTAAAGCTAGCCACATTCTTTTTAAATGGGATGCTAATACAGATGAGGCTAAAGCTGAAGCCCGTAAAAAAGCAAATACAGTATTAAGAGAACTTCAAAGTGGTGCTGATTTTGCTGAAAAAGCAAGAGAGCATGGGACGGATGGCACTAAAACTAGAGGTGGTGACTTAGGTTGGTTCACCGAAGGTAGCAAAATGGTGGAAGAGTTTGATAAAGCTGTATTTGCACAAAAAGGAAAAGGGTTAATTAATAGATTAGTAGAAACTGAATTCGGTTATCATATTATTGAACTAACAGAAGACATTTCTTACAAATCATACAAAGTAGCAACTATTGCGCATGAAATTATTGCTTCTGACGAAACTAGAAATAATGCATTTCGTAAGGCTGATATGTTTGCAAGTTTAGTAAACGATGCTGCTTCTTTCAAAAGTCAAGCAGAAGCAGATAGTGTAGATATTAATTCTACTGAAAAATTAGGGAAAAACGATCGTAGTGTTGGAAGCTTAGGTAATGCTCGTCAGACGGTACAATGGTTATTTAGAGATGCTAGTAAAGGGAAGGTATCTGAAGTATTTGACCTGGAAAATGACTATGTTGTGGCTGTAATGACAGGTGAAGAAGAAGAGGGAACGGCTACTTTAGCAAATGTGAAACATAGAATATTGCTTGAAGTGAAAAACCAACTGAAGGCAGAGGTTATCGTGGAAAAGTTAAATGGTATTACAGGCACTATGGAAGAAATAGCAGAAGCTTATGGAGCAGATGCAAATGTTTACGCTTCAAGTGATTTAAAGTTAAATGCCAGCACATTACCTAATGTAACGGGATTAGCACCAGAGGCAGTAGGACTTGCATTTGGATTACAAAGTGGTGAAAGGTCAGCTGCATTTGCTGTTGATCAAGGTGTAATTATTTTGGAGGTATTGAATAGAACTACAGCACCAGAAATTGGTGATTACTCTATTTATGCTGACCAAATTAAACAACGACAAAGAAGTAGAATATCTTTTAATATTATTGAAGCAGTTAAAGATAATGCGGATATTAAAGACGAGAGATATAAATTTTACTAGTCAATATTAATTTCAATAAATAAAGCGAGGTCGTTCCTCGCTTTATTTGTTTAAAGTTCTTTTGAGCTACTTTTTGATAATGGATAAACAAGCAATAGCTTCATTCAAAGAAAAGCTAGATAGCCAACATCAATGGCCAGACCATTATATTTTTAAGTTTATTGTACCCAGTGATAAAGTAGCAGAAGTTGCTAAATTATTTGAAGGTGAAGAGTTGATTGAAAAGGCTTCTTCAAAAGGAAAGTATAAGAGCATTACGGTGAAAGCTTTTTTACAATCAAGTGATGAAGTAATTGACATATATATTGCTGCAAAAAAAATTGAAGGCATCATTTCGTTGTAACACCTTACTTGCATATATCTGAGTAATGGCAATAAACCTTCAAATATTTATTACTTTTTTCGTGCGTTATACTTATCCATTATTTTAAGAGTTTTCTCTACAGGAAGTGCTTTCATGGTTCTCCCTTTTTGTCCAGTCATATCAGTAGCCATAAAAAGCGAATTATATATCGCCTCTTCACTAGCCTCAACTACTGCAAGAAATAAAGGTGACATCTCATCATTAGGAACATCAAGAATTTTTCTCTCTTTTTCTTTTGAGTTGTACGGAATACGTAGGTCTGGGTGTGTGCTAAATGCAATACTATAATCACCGCTCCCATTAGAAGAAAAAGAACCTACTTTTCCAAATGCTAAAAAAGAACGTTTTGCCAACCGCTTTAAATTTCGTGCAGATAATGGTGCATCTGTAGCAATAATAATCATACAAGACCCATCTACCACATAGGGAACATCTTCGGCCATGTAATAGTTGTTAAGTTCTTCCCCCACAGGAGCTCCATTTATGGTCAATATCCCTCCAAAATTTGTTTGAACAAGTACTCCAACTGTATAGCCTCCTTTTTCTTCTGGAAGTACACGAGAGGAAGTTCCAATGCCCCCTTTAAAACCCAAACACCTTGTACCCGTTCCTGCACCAACATTTCCCTCTTCAACCTCGCCCATTGTGGCAGAATTTATAGCTTCCTGAACATGCAAATTTTTCACATGACGCCCTCTAATGTCATTTAGCCACCCATCATTGGTTTCTCCTACTATGGGATTGACAGATCGAACATTAGCATTTTCAGGTATTGATAATGTATAGTCTACTAAAGCATTAGCAACTAGAAAGGAATTTAAAGTGTTAGTAAGTGCAATTGGAGTTTCAATATTTCCCAATTCTTCTATTTGGGTTGTACCAATTGCTTTGCCAAAACCGTTTCCTACAAAAATAGATGCTGGAACTTTTTCCTGAAATACATTTCCTTGATGTGGAACAATTACCGTAACCCCAGTACGGATAGAATCTCCTATTACAAGGGTTTTTTGCCCTACAGCAACACCCTTTACATCGGTGATGGCATTTAAATTACCTGGTGTAAGAATACCTGGTGTAATACCTAGCTCTCTAGGTCTAGATCTATTTTGAGATATACCTACAGAAATAACATTGACTAGAACGATGAGTATGATTAGATTTTTTAACATAAATATGTGGTTAAAGTAGCTTTAATTTACTGATATTACTTTTATGAATTAAGGCCCTTGCTAAAACATTTGTTGGGTCTATAGTAATAATACCATCAATTTCTGATTCTGTAATTGCAAGGGGTATTTCCGTACACCCAAGAATTACAACCTGAGCACCTTGGTCTTTTAAAAATGAGATACCTTGTAATAGATTTTCTCTAGCTTGAGGATGAATGGGATTTGACAAGGCTTTAATGCCATAGGTTTTGTGGTATATGGCAGGATGAATAATTTTTTCTTGCATTTCAAGAGTTGGCACTATCACTTCATACCCTTTAGATTTTAAAGGGGAAGCATATATTTGGCTTTTATACGTTCCTGTAGTGGATAGAACACCCACTTTAGTTACGTTTGGATAGTTGGAAGCAATAAATAAAATTGTTTCATCTATCATACTTAAGACTTCAATTGTGCTGTTGACTTTTTTTAATTCAAACTCTATAACACTAAATATTTCTTCTGAGTGAGCTGTATTGCAAGGAATACCTGCAATGGTAGCACCAATACTTTCTAGCTTAAGCAGTACTTCTGCGATGGCAAATGCAGGGTTTACATTTACTTTTCCAATCAAGTATTGTGTACGATCTTCAATTTTTGAAGACATAGACAGCAATACAACATCAAGATGTTCCTGATCAGTATTTGCCAATGTGTTATCAAATACTTTATTAAGTAAATCTGTTCCAGAATAAGGGCCTATGCCTCCAACAATACCAATCATGTATATATTTTGTTTCTGGCACGAATTTACTAAAAAGCCATTAGTATATGTGAATAATTTTGGATTTGAAATTAGAAGGTTTTTTTTAGAAAACTCAAAAAAGCAAACCGTATCTAAACATTTACATTTCTATTTTATTAATCGTTTTCATGTGTTACTTTTAAGCTCACTTCGGAAATATAAAGCCAACAAATGAAGTATTTACCAACATTAATTTTTTTCATTTTAATTCACACTATATCTATGGCTCAAACTATCAGAGTCATTACATATAACATCCGATACGACAGTCCAAAAGACGGTGAGAATAAATGGGAATTAAGAAAAGACAATCTTTGTGACCAACTTAAATTTTACGAACCTGATGTATTTGGTATTCAAGAGGGATTACTTCACCAAGTAAATTATATTAATAATGCTCTTAAAGGTTATGAATTTGTAGGTGTAGGTAGAGATGACGGTAAGAAGGAAGGTGAATTCAGTGCAATATTTTATAAAACAAATAAGCTAAAAGTTATAAAACAGGGAACATTCTGGCTTTCAAAAACACCTAAAGAAGTAAGTGTAGGTTGGGATGCTTCTATGGAAAGAATTTGTACTTATGCTCACTTCAAGGATTTAGAATTAGGTGATGAATTCTGGGTATTTAACACACATTTTGATCATATAGGTGCTTTAGCTAGAGAAAAGAGTGCAGCACTTATTCTAGAGCAAATCAAATCATTTAACAAAAATAATTTACCTGTAATATTGATGGGAGATTTCAATCTTATGCCTGAATCCAAACCAATAGAATTGGTATTAAATAGTATGAATGACACAAAACTTACTGCCACTCAGGTTAGTTTTGGTCCAGATGGCACATACAATGGGTTTGATTTTGACAAGGCTATTACGCGCAGAATTGATTATATTTTCACTAGTAAAAACAATATTAAGGTATTGAAATATGCTACAATCAGTGATTCAAAAGATTTTAAGTACTATTCAGATCATTTGCCAGTTTTAGCAGAAATAGAACTTAACACAGGTCAATAATTTTACCCAACTTATTTTCTATCAATTAGGTACAACGCTTATTTAAGGTAGGTTAAAAAATCCTCGTTTTAATTAGGGGGTACTTGATAATTAATTTTGACACTATTAGTCCTTTTTCTTCCTACTTTCTTTCTTGATAAAGAAAGTAGGCAAAGAAATCAAGACTGTGAGGAAATAGGTTAAAATTTGCTTTAAACCCCTAAAATTCAAAAACTCAACGTCTTGCAGACGTCTCAAACAGTTTGAATTTTTACGTGGTTTTTCACAAATTTCTTGACACAATTTTCTCAAGGTCGAAGAACGTAAACCCCAATTTTGTTGAAAATCATTGAATTTTGAGGTTTTGGCACTTGTTATTTTACATGTCAAACTATCTTTACACGCTATTGAAGGGTATTTTTACTAGAAAATAATTTTCAAGGATGGCCTACTTATTATTTACCCCAATTCCTTCACTGCTCTCCATGCCATTTTTATAGCAACTTGTGCATCAGCTCTTGCGGCAGAATCGGAATTGGCAATAGTGATTCGACCAAATGGTTGTCTCCCTATTTTTGTGGAATCTCCAGGGCCACCATTAGCATAACCATGAGCCCATCGATTTACAGAAATACTCTCCACATCTCTGTCGAAATCAAACAATTGCTTGGGGAGCATACTGCTCAAATGATTCCTTATTTCCTCTTCGTAATCCTTGAACTGCAAACCTAACATCTTGAATCGAGCTTCACGAAATTGTTCGAGCTTTGGTGCACCTACGGTTTCTCCATACGGACAGCTTATCATTTGAATCACACAAGGATCATCAGGTGTTTTGGTGTACTTGTAACCTCCCATACTCACTGGAAAGTCCATCAAAACTGCTTGATGCATATTTCCAGGCGACATGGCCAACCCTATTTCCATCTCTTTCATAGCTTTCCAATTCTTTAATCCCACGGTAGTGTATTGCAATGGACTCTTTGCTTGAAGTCTCAAAGCAGCGTCTTGTTTTTTTGGAAGATCTGAAACGATATGTGGAATCATCATGTTGTAACAGGCCATCACTACGCCTTTCCCTTTTACCTGATACGACTTGTTGTCATTAATATAATTTACAATAACTTCACTCGAACTTTTTGGGTCTCCACCATGCCTTACATTAACCACTGTGCTGTTTAGTCTGATACGAACAGTATTGCTGGATTTATCTAGGTTCGAATAGTTAAATTTAGATAATACAAGCTCTTCAGCGTTGTTCCCTTTCCCTATTTCAGGAATCATCTTTTTTACCAATGCACGTGCAACACCAGCATTGCCATCAGGGAAATGATGGATATATGGGTTGTTTTCATCATATACAGCCACAGGAGCAAAGCCCAGTGCGCCACAGTTTTTGGCTGCTTCTATACTCATTAAATCTGTCCCTGTGTCTCCCCAGTCTAGGGCAGAATGTCTGGCCATTCTCAATACTTCAGGGTCATCAACACCCAAAGTGTTCTTAAGATAATCGAAGTAGGAATTAGATTTTATGTATTTTTTTAATTCTTCTTTGGGTATCTTTATTTCATGTAGTCCACCATTTAGTACACGAAGTAATTGTTCTTTTCCTTTCTTGCTTAATGGAGCTTGTTGTGCAGCTTCTTCGTTAGATAGCTTTCCACCAAGAAGCCCTTCCACATAATTTGGATAATTACAATAAGGATGCTTCACTACTTTGTCTTCACCAAATGTTTCTTTGTTGAAATAAGTAACAGCTCCTAAATTGTTCCTTTTAAAGAAATCAACGTCATAGGCAGTTTTAAATCGTTCTAAGTCTATGCCTATATCATTAAATAAATTGAATACGATTTCACCTCCATGTTGTGGTTCTACTAATGTCTGTGAACCTCCATAAGATATTAGTGTATTACCATTAATCGTATGTTCATTTCGTTTAGCGTGTCCACCAAAATCATCATGGTTATCCAAAATAAGCACCTTTTTATCCCTTCCGTGTATTTGTTGATAGAAAAATGCAGCAGAAAGACCACTTATTCCACCCCCTACAACAATCAGGTCGTACATTTCTTTCGTGTCGGTGGTTAGCCCCCAATCCTGTTTCTTTGTCCATGCTTTGCTATGTGCGTGCGTGTTCGATCCTAGGTGACTCCCTCTAAGTCCAGTAAGTGCTGGCGGATAATACAAAGGATCAAGAGTGGCTAAAACGGTTTCGTTAGTACACCCAAAAGGAAGTGCGGAAGCTCCAGCTGCCATTAAAGTTCCATTGATAAAATCTCTTCTTGTTATTTTTTTCAATAGTCTTCTGATTATATTTTATGGTTTGATAACAGTCGTTGATATTATTACTACCACTTTATATTTTGAATACACATTGTATGTATCAAATATGGACTTTTTTATTCTACGTAAGATAGGTGATAATTCTAGAGGGCGCAAGCCGCTCTATACTCAGGGTAATCATCATTTTGCTCAGGTTGTTAAACAATCCTTAGTGGAATGTACTCTATATTACCATCAACAAAAGGATAATTTATGAGAATGCTTTCTAGAATTGCAGAAGCCTTTTCTTCAATTGAATCATACAATTCATTTCCGTCAAACGTCTGAAATGGTCTTGAAATTGCTGATTCATGGAGCGTTTTGTCTTTAAGTCTGGATGCACCACCAATTTTTGTATTAATCTTTCGTGTATTGAAAGAACGTCCTTGATGTCAAGCATTCTTTATTTGACTAGGCGTTGAAGCAGTTCTAAATCATCTTTTAAAACATTATCAAGGTTGTTTTTGAGGTCAATTCCTTGATCTTTATCTACCTTTTTAAATAGCTCGTAAACTGCTTCAAGGGTTTTATCTGACAGTTTGTCAATGATTTGATTTATCTTATTTTTTACTTCAGCCCTAGTCATATTCAAATATACGAAATATTTGAATTTTAAGTTCCTGTATGATAATTCCTGTTGTGCAATGCCAAGATAAAAAAGTAGAGATTGAAAAGCATAATGTTTTCCTAGCCTCATAGCTATGACGATTTTAAATCTGGATTATGCAATAGAGAATCCCTGCCTTGCCGGCCAGGCAGGGATTACATCCATAAATCACTGTGAAATAGACGCTTCACTTTGATTATGCGCATCACCATAGCGGTGCTATGCTTCTTTGCATAACCATCTATTTCTTTGTTCTTTATGACCTCATTACGAATTCTATTACATAATCTGGATTGAAATAGCATTCACATAATGTATATATGCTTTACATGAGTTTTTTAGTATGCAAAATATTGAAGCATCACAATATTTTGCTGTCTGTTTCGTACCTTACAGAAACGAAATTCCATGGTAGTGAAAATAACATTATTTAGTATCCTTATAGTTGTAGTAGTTATAGCTTTATCGAGGGAAGCAATACAGAATAAATTCACCTTTTACCCTGATCGCATCAGTGAAATTCCTGAACAAAACATTCCTAGTTTTATATCTGAAAGACAAATTAATACTCTAGATGGGGAGACCTTGCAAGCATTTCTTTTTCGACATGAGGAGAATGTACAGCGGCCTTTAATTATTTATTTTCATGGTAATGCAGGTAATCTTTATAGTCGTTTTGAGCCTGCAAAGCGATTATTTGAAATGGAGCATGATGTGCTATTAGTGAGTTATCGAGGGTATTCCAAAAGTACAGGAAAGCCTAGTGAAAATGGAATTTTTATAGATGGTGAATCGGCTGTAAAATATGCAATAAACGAATTAGGGATGGATGAAAATGACATTACTATTTTTGGTCGTTCTCTTGGCACCACTGTTGCTACACATATTGCACAAAACAGAAATTTTAGAGGAGTGATACTCGTTACTCCACTCACTTCTGGAAAGGATATGGCTACTGCCATGGGGTTAGGTTTAATAAAATTTATGGCTGGTAACTCCTTTAACTCGATTGATAAAATAAATAACATTAAAACGAAAATTTTAATTATTCACGGTGATGAGGACGAGCTTATTCCATATGCTATGGGTAAACAATTAATGGAAAAATTTACTGGAACAAAAAGGATGGTAACCATAAAAGGAGGGAGTCATAATGATTTACAGGAGGTTAATTCGATGTTGTATTGGGGAGAGATTCAAAAATTTTTATTGTAGGTTCAAGTTTTTGTACATCAACTTTGCATTATTTTTAATCCACAGCTCTAAACAAAAGCATTTCCTTTTTCAGGAAGTCATTCCGTATGTTTTATTGGCAATAGCCAACAAAAACGAGGAGGAATCCTAACCAAAATAACATGTATTTACAATATGGTTAAGATTTCTATTTCAATGAATTAACGATGTCTCATTGACTCTTAAAAAGACACAAGAATTTTAAATGCATTTGCCCTTAATCCACAGCTCTAAACAAACGAAGGTTTAGGTAATCTGCTACATTATAGGATATGGATGTATTTTCATAATTCACGATTTTGTATTCACGATTTTTTAACTTTCTGATATCTCCAAGTTTAAATACTGGCCCTTCTACTTCTAATCCTGTGGTCGTGCATTCCCCCGAATAAATCACTTTAACATAAACCATCTTAATATCCTGTTGGTAGGTAATATTGTTTCTTACAGATACTTCCCCTAATTCAAAAGAATACTGCATGCACTTTTTTACATACGGATCAATTTTCACATTATTACGTTTATTACAAAACCATATTGGATGGTCATTAGCGATTTCTTGATAGGCTTTTGATTCCATACCAAAATGTTTTAGAAACTGAGCATAAGGTACGGGGGTTTTCAACTGTTGAGGATAATAAGCCTTAATGTCACCTTTACTATATGCATCTAATAAAATTTCGGGAATAGCAGCTGCAGGTTTATTTTGCTTTTCCTCAAGATATACCCTTGACTTAAGGTAATAATTTTGCCCAAATACAGATAGTGTTATTAAACATAAAAATAGAGTAATGGATAGTTTTGTACTCATCGTAGTCTGATTATTTTGGATAGCTCTTGCTTGTTTTCTGGCATTTTATTTTCAGCTTCTAGCTGAAATATATAGGTGTTGTTCTGGATGTTTTTCAGTTCAGGGAAGTTGTGCAACCTAAAAATATTCCCTTCCATATCAATACTAAACAGCTTGTACGACCTGTTTTGTATAATAGAAAAATCATTAGTCCATGTATTTGGCGGGTAATAAAATACAGAGTTAATTT
>JAOUKH010000020.1 GCA_029882685.1 Cyclobacteriaceae bacterium | reverse complement strand
GCTTTTAATTATCAATCTTTAGGTGTAAAAATTGGTGATGACAGATAGATATTCAAAGCCTAACTTTATTAAGTGAAACTCTGAATAAACATTATCTTGTAAAAGTTTCTAAAATTTAGTGTCAAATACAATGCAAAAAATACAGAACTTCATTAATGGCAAATTAGTAGCTCCAGTATCTGGAAGTTATATCGACAATTATAATCCTGCTGAAGGGAAAGTATATAGCCTTATTCCTGATTCTGATGAACAAGATGTGAAAAACGCTGTAGATGCTGCTAAGTCAGCATTCCCTATTTGGTCGAAAATGCCAGTAGATGAACGAAGTAAAATTCTTCAAAAAATTGCAGATTTAATTGATGAAAATCTGGATCGATTAGCAATGGCTGAATCTGTTGATAATGGAAAACCTGTTGCTTTGGCAAAAGCAGTAGATATCCCTCGATCTTCTTCTAATATGCGCTTTTTTGCTACCGCTATCTTACATTTTAGTTCCGAAGCACATAAAATGGATAATGTTGCCATAAACTACACCAATCGTGAACCGATAGGTGTTGCTGGTTGTATTTCACCTTGGAATTTGCCTTTATATCTGTTCACTTGGAAAATAGCTCCAGCATTAGCTGCTGGAAATTGTGTGGTGGCCAAGCCTTCTGAAATAACTCCAATGACAGCTTATTTATTTTCCGAGTTATGCATTAATGCCGGATTACCAAAAGGGGTATTAAACATCATTCATGGATTAGGAGCAAAAGCTGGTCAAGCTATTATTGAACATCAAGATATCCCTTTAATTTCATTTACAGGAGGGACGGCTACAGGTAAACATATTGCTGCTACCGCTGCACCCATGTTTAAAAAACTATCATTAGAATTAGGTGGTAAAAATCCGAATATTATTTTTGCTGACTGTGATTTTGACCAAGCATTAAAAACTTCGGTACTATCTTCCTTTTCCAACCAAGGTCAGATTTGCTTATGTGGATCACGAATTCTTGTTGAAAGATCTATTTACACAAAATTCGTAGATGCTTTTGTAGCGAAAGTAAAAGCGTTGAAAATAGGTGATCCGTTAGATGGACTCACAAAAATTGGTGCAATCGTATCGGAAGATCACATGAAAAAGATACTATCATATATTGAGCTGGCAAAAAAGGAAGGAGGGCAAATAATAACTGGAGGAAAACAAGTTCAAATGGAAGAGCGTTGTACAAATGGTTATTTTATTGAGCCTACAGTGATTACTGGATTGGGTCATGATTGCCGAATAAACCAAGAAGAAATATTTGGGCCAGTAGTAACCATTATGCCTTTCGATAAACAAGAAGAAGCCATAGAATATGCAAATGGCACTGCCTATGGATTAAGCACTACAGTATGGACAGAAAACCTTAAACGAGCCCACAATATTGCCAATGAACTTAAAAGTGGTATTGTGTGGATAAACTGTTGGATGGTGCGTGATCTTCGGACTCCTTTTGGAGGCATGAAACAATCGGGTGTTGGACGAGAAGGAGGTAATGAGGCACTGCGATTCTTTACCGAAACAAAAAATGTGTGTATAAAGTTGTAATATTCTTCTGAGGATTGTCTATATTATTTTTTTAAACTTTTATATCTTAGTGTGTCAAATCAATCAATTTATTTCAACAAATACATCCTGATAGGGATATTAATCACAACTACTGTAACATTTAGTTTATACACTATAAATATGGTTGTTCTTTTAGATACTACCATATTGACAAGTGGCATATTTATGCCTTTTGTTGTTGGCGGAATTACAGGGTACGTATTTGGATTTTTATATAATCAACGATTAATAAAACAGTCAGCATTATTTCAAGCAATCGAACAACAGAATATCTTAAAAGAAATTCTTCTTCTTAAACATCAAAATTTTAAACTGGAAGAAATACTTGAAAGGTCAATACAATTAATTTTAAATGCTACGTTTGCTAAGCTTCAATCAAAAGGAGGTATATTTTTAACCACTAAAGAAAATCGACTAAAATTAATAAGTCATTTGAATTTTTCGAAGGCTATGTTAAACTCATGCGGAAAATCAGGAGTAGCATTTGGAGAATGTTTGTGTGGAATAGCAGCCAAAGAAAAGAAAACCATCTATAAAGATTGTGTAGATAGTGATCACTCTATTATATACAAAAATATGGAAGACCATGGTCATTATAGTGTCCCTATAATGCTTAATGAGCATGTATTAGGTGTTATAATTGTATATTTAGAGGTTAATCATAATAAAAACAAAATTGAAATTAATTTTTTAGAATCTGCAGCTAAAATTTTAGCGATTGTAATAAACAAAATCAGTATCGATGAAGAACTACATCATCATTATAAAGATATTAAAAGGGTAAACACTGAATTAGATCAATTTGTGTATAGTGTTTCACATGATCTAAGAGCTCCTCTTTCATCCATTCTTGGCTTAGTTAATTTGAGTAAAAATGAATCGGACTCACAAACTCTTAAAGAATATATCAATAAAATAGGTACAAGTACCCAAAAGCTAGATAGCTTTATTAAGGATATATTAGACTATTCTAGAAATTCTAGAACCGACATAGAGTCAGAGTGCTTTAGTCTAGAAGTACTTGTTAATGGACTTGTCGAAAACATTCGACTATTACAGAATCCAGACATCAAAATAGAGCTAATAGTGGATGAGGCAATAGAGTATGTAGGTGATAGAAGAAGGGTTTCAATAATTCTCAACAACATTATTTCAAATGCTTGTAAATATGCAGATAAATTAAAATCGAATAGATATTTAAAAATTAAAATAAATACCACAACAGATACATGCTATATATCTGTTGAAGATAATGGCATAGGCATTAAAAAATCAAGTATAGGTAATGTTTTTAAAATGTTTTACCGTGGCACAGAGATGTCTAGTGGCTCGGGACTAGGATTATATATTGTAAGTGAGGCCATAAGTAAACTTAAAGGAAAGGTTGAAATAGATTCGGAAGAAGGGGTTGGGACTAAAATATTTATACAACTACCTCAATTAAAACTACCTTAATAAGGACATATAAATTATTGATTTGCGTTACATCAGTTATGTAATAAAGTTCTAACACTCCTACATATTTATTGCTATCAAATAAATTCAGTCTTAAATATGACTGCCATCCTGTCATCAATTTTAATTTGGAACACCATTTGAAAAAGAACCATTATCAAATTGAATTATTAAAGATTAAAAATTTATAAAAATGGCTGAAAAAGGAACGATTTCGATTCACACCGAAAACATTTTCCCGATCATAAAAAAATTCTTGTATTCGGATCATGAGATCTTTTTACGAGAATTGGTATCCAACTCTGTGGACGCAACTCAAAAAATCAAAAGGCTCTCTTCATTAGGAGAATATACTGGAGAATTGGGTGATTTAAACGTTAATGTGAGCTTTGACGAAAAGAAAAAGACCATTACTATTAGCGATAATGGTATAGGGATGACAGAGGAAGAGATCAAAAAATACATTAATCAAATTGCTTTTTCTGGTGCTACTGAATTTGTTGAAAAGTTCAAAGATGCTGGTGATGCAAAAGAGATTATTGGAAAATTTGGTTTAGGGTTCTACTCTGCGTTTATGGTATCCGACCGTGTAGATGTAATTTCAAAATCGTATCAGGAAGGCACAGAAGCTGCCAAATGGACATGTGATGGATCTACTGAATTTGAAATTTCTTCTGCTAAGAAAAAAGATCGTGGTACTGACATCGTTTTGCATATCAATAAAGATTCTGAAGAGTTTTTAAATCAAGCTCGAATTCAAGGTATATTAGATAAATATTGTAAATTTTTACCAGTTACTATAAAGTTTGGAGAGAAAGATGAGCAAGTAGAAGACGGAAAGGATAAAGACGATAAGCCAAAATATAAAACGGTAAAAGTTGATAACCTTATCAATAATACTAATCCAATTTGGACTAAATCACCTTCGGATTTAAAGGATGAGGACTACTTAGCTTTTTATAAAGAGTTATATCCATTTTCGGAAGACCCATTGTTTTGGATTCACCTTAATGTGGATTACCCTTTCAACCTTACAGGAGTATTGTATTTCCCTAAAGTTAAAAATGACTTTGAAGTACAGAAAAACAAAATTCAACTATACTCACGTCAGGTATTTATTACCGATGAAGTAAAAGACGTAGTACCTGAATTTTTGATGATGCTTCATGGTGTAATCGACTCTCCAGACATTCCTCTGAATGTATCAAGGAGTTATTTACAGTCGGATGGCAATGTGAAGAAAATTAACAGCTACATTACCAAAAAAGTAGCTGATAAGTTAGGTGAGCTTTTCAAGAAAGACAGAAAGGCTTATGAAGAAAAATGGGATGACATCGGTATTTTTGTAAAATACGGAATGTTAAGTGAAGAGAAGTTTTATGAAAAGGCTAAAGACTTCGGTTTACTTAAAAATACTGAAGGCAAATACTTTACTTTAGAAGAGTACAAAGCAAAAGTAGAAGGCAACCAAACAGATAAGGAAAAGCAAATCAATTTCTTATACACTTCGGACGAAGGAAAACAACACTCTTATATTGAAGCAGCCAAAAACAAAGAGTACGATGTGTTGTTATTAGATGGAGTTATCGATAGCCATTTCATTAATCACTTGGAACAAAAACTGGAGAAAACAAGTCTAAAACGTGTTGATGCAGATACTGTAGATAAATTAATCTTTAAAGACGAAACTATAGCAAGCGTACTTTCGAAAGAAGACGAAGAAAAAGTAAAAGAAATATTTGAAACAGCCATTAACAATAAGAGTTTTACCGTTGCAGTAGAATCGCAGTCACCTGAAGAAATGCCCGTATTGATTACCATGAGTGAATTCATGCGTAGAATGAAGGACATGTCTAAAACCGGAGGTGGCGGATTTGCCATGATGGGTGGCATGCCTGACCAGTACAATGTGTCGATTAATGCTAACCATGCTTTAATAGGTAAATTGTTAAAGGCTAAGAGCAAAGAGAAAAAAGGACAATTGGCGAAACAAGCTTATGATTTAGCGATGCTTTCGCAAAATTTACTTTCTGGAAAAGACCTCACTGACTTTATAAAAAGAAGTGTGACTTTGGCAGCGGAGTAAACGTATTTTTGCATTATTAATAGCACACTATGGTTTTGCATAGTGTGCTATTTTTTTGTCTAATCTATTCGTGCGAGTTACTGAGAATAGGAAGTTTGTGTACCATGTGTCCTGTCTCCATTACATCAAATGTTCGTAAATATATGTGATTTTTGCTCGTTTATGATTGTAATAAAAAGTAACCAAATAGTGTCGTTAAAAGAAACTAATTAGTTACCTTTGTTGTTGAACAATATGAGAAAGTTAGAACCGTATAAAGATTATTATTAGGAATTTTATAATAAACAATCCAAATCAGTACAGAGTAAAATAGATTATTTTTACACATAATAATGACGGTGGAAATTATCCCTAAGAAGTTTTTTAAACATATTGAAGATGGGATTTATGAAATACGAATAAAGTCAGGGAGCAATATTTATAGACTCTTCAGCTTTTTTGATGAAGGAAAACTGGTAATTCTATTACATGGCTTTACAAAGAAATCGCAGAAATTACCTAGAAAAGAAATAGACAGAGCATTACGATTAAGACGAGAATATTATGAAAGTAAGTAATCCAAAAACCATCAATGAACACTTTGATTTAAAGTACGGTAAGGCAGGTACAGATAGCAGAACCGATTTTGAACAAAATGCAGAAGCTTATCTTATTGCAGAATTAGTAAAGGAAAAGCGAAAACAAGCTAATATGACCCAACAACAATTAGCTGAAAAATTAAATGTGAATAGAACATATATCTCAAAAATAGAAAGAGCAGTAGGAGACATTCGAATTTCAACATTAAGAAGAATCGTAGAAGTAGGGTTAGGAGGAACATTACAAATAAATGTAAAGCTTTAACCCATTAGGGAATTCTCAATATTCCAACCTTTTCAAGCTGTAGTCTTCCACCAAAGGGGGAGGTAATTTAAGATTGGCAACCGCCTCGGCAAAAGGTGGATATTCTTTTTTGCCTAGAAAATAAAATCTCGCATATTTACGTTATCGTAAGTACATGAAAGGAACATATCTTATCATATTTTTTATTCTGTCAACTGCTGGCTTTTCTCAAGTAGAAGATGCTGATAGTTTTATGACAATTAATGCCCCTATCACGATTGATTTAGGAGATGAAACTGATTTGGAAATTTTAGCTCCCAAAAAGAAAAAGATTAAGAAAAAAGTTTACTACGGAGTAAAGACACGAAAAGCCTTTACCCGAAAAGGGTTTGGAGAAAAACTTACGCTTGAACTCTTTTATGTGTTGAAAGATTGGAAGGATCCCGATCCATATATAAGAGATGTCTATTGGTATGACACACGCAGGCAAGGGATTCGAGTAGGTGGGAAAATTGATAAAAAATATGGGCTTATTCTTCATGGGCCTTATCAAAAAAAGCAAGGAGAACAGATTTTAGAAGAAGGTATTTTTTATTTTGGAGTGAAGCATGGTCGTTGGATAAAAATGGATAAAAATGACCTCTTGATTGATAAAGAAAAATATTATAAGGGCTGGCCTAAAGAATCGTTAGTGACTTACTACGATAAAGAACGAACCAAAATCAAAGAAATAATACCAGTTGAATATGGTGAGAAGGAGGGCAACTATTTTTATTTTTTCGAAAACGGATTTATTGCCGTACAAGGTGAGTACCATTTTAACAGTAAAGTAGGAAAATGGACAGAATATCATTACAATACAAAACGCAGAAAAAAGATAGTACAATACCCCAAAGACCCTTACGATGTTGAAACCACTCCTTATACTTGGCGTGAGTATGATAAAAAGGGTAAAATCGTTTATCAAAACAACTCGCTCTGAATATATTTAGAATCTATTTGTAATTAAAATTTTCGCTACATGTAGTAGTTTTTTCTTTTTTGGCTTGACCCCAAAAAGAAACAAAAAAAGTCAAGACTGTGAACAAACCGTCTAAAATTCATTGCATTTTGCTAAAATTCACAAACTCTCCGTCCCGATGATATCGGGAGCGGATCAAACAGCATGAATTTTCACGCAATATCCCATGAATTTCTTAACGAGATTTCTTCAAGGTCAATCTTAAAAATTTCAATTCTAAGTTTCTGAAAAGTAAGTGTTTTTTGATAAAATAACTTATATGCTTAATAAATTAAGATTGTTGGAGAGTCTAATTACAAGAAGCCCAACCTACATTTTTTATCCAAAAGCATCTTCAAAATGGATGATTTCGTCTGTTTTTAGGTCTATTGCTATAATATCAAATCGGATTCTACCTTGCCAATTATTTTCGAAAATGTAATTTTCAGCACCTTCTATTACTTTTCGTTCTTTTTTGTCATTTACTGCTTCCTCGGGATTTCCAAAATTCTTACTGCTTCTGGTTTTTACCTCTACAAATACAACAATATTCTCGTTCTGGGCTATAATATCAATTTCACTATGTTTATACCTATAGTTAAGAGTGACTATTTTATAGCCCTTATTTTGCAGATAAGTGGCCGCCAATTTCTCTCCCTTAGCTCCAATTTTAATTTTATCACTCATTAATGAACATTAAGCTTTCATTTTAAAGTTATTATAATTTAAAGATATTGCAATGTGAATGAGATTATCAATAAAAAAGTAGAGTTCCGTCATTTGGGTTTAATGGACTACCAACAAGCTTGGGATTATCAAACTAATATTTTCGATCAAGTTGTTGAAGTTAAAATAGCCAATAGAAAACTTGAGCCAAAACATCAAAAAGCTACGTCAAATTATTTGCTTTTTTGTGAGCACCCTCATGTTTATACATTAGGAAAAAGTGGGTCTGAAGATCATTTACTGCTCAATGTTGAAGAACTTAAAAAAAAGGAGGCCACTTATTACAAAATAAATCGAGGAGGGGATATCACTTATCATGGCCCTGGACAAATAGTGGGTTATCCAATTCTTGATCTTGATAATTTCTTTACAGATATCCATAAATACCTGAGACTATTGGAAGAAGCTGTTATTCTAACCTTAAATGAATATGGTATAGTAGCAGGACGTATAGAAGGACTAACTGGGGTTTGGATTGATTTTAACAACCAAATAAACCCAAGAAAAATATGTGCTTTAGGAGTAAAATCCAGTCGTTGGGTGACAATGCATGGTTTTGCACTAAATGTAAACACTAACCTCGATTATTTTGGAAATATTGTGCCTTGCGGAATTGATGATAAAGCAGTTACCTCAATGGAAAAAGAATTAGGTTATAGAGTTGATATAAAAGATGTAGAAGATAAATTGAAAAACCATATCGCCAGCCTATTCGATATGGAATATATAAGCGAGTAAAATGAAAAAAGACATAAATATTCCAGAGGTAAAAAACGTAACATTTGCCATTATTCGTAAAGCGAACGATTCAGGAGATTTTGAATGGGAAGTGCATCTCATTAATAATAATGATTTTTATCTTCAGAATATAATTGTGATGTCAAGAGGGTATGGAGAAAAAGATGGTGAGAAGATCGAAACTTCTACTTTAAGACATTTTTTCGATGAGGTTAAAGGCAACAACACTTTGCTAATTGAGCCAATAGACCCTAAATTATTCACTTTGAATAACGAATACAGCTTGACTTACTATGTGGAAGATGAAATTTTCTTCAAAAAATTTACATTTACACCAGCAGCAATGGATGAAGTTCATTTAACCAAAATAGAGCAACTAGGGGAAGAGGGGATTTTACATTCATAATAATATCTATATTTATTTGAGTTTGACTAAGTTTTCACTTACTTGATGAGTAAATGAAAAATATACTTTTTGTAGATATCGAAACGGTTAGTCAAACCGACAACTATCAAAACCTTTCTGAACGGCTAAAAACGCAATGGTCGAGAAAATCATCCTTCCTTAAAAGAAATGAGGAAGAAACTGATGAAGATTTGTATAATGACAGGGCTGGAATTTATGCTGAATTTGGGAAAGTAATAGTTATTGGCATAGGGTTTTTTGCTAAAAATGAAGAAGAAAATACTTTTAGAGTTAAAGCAATTAAAGGAGATGATGAGAAAAAATTACTTCTAGATTTTTGCGATATCCTAAATCAATTTAATGCAGAAGAACTTCAGTTGTGTGGTCATAATGGTAAAGAGTTTGATTTCCCATATTTGTGCAGAAGAATGCTTGTAAATGGTATAAAACTGCCTTACGTACTAGATACCTCTGGAAAAAAACCATGGGAAGTCAAACATCTGGACACCATGAGTATGTGGAAGTTTGGAGACTATAAACACTATACTTCTCTCGATTTACTTGCCAGTATTTTTGGAATTGAAAGTAGCAAAGTAGGTATTGACGGCAGTCAGGTAGGAGAAGTGTATTACAAGGAAAATGATCTCGATAAAATTGCTGACTACTGCATGCGCGATGTAGCGGTTACTGCTCAATTGTATCTTAAATTAAAGTCACTGGATAATTTCGATTTCAAAAACATCATTTATCTTGATTAAATTAGGTAAGTATTTTTTTGTATATTTTTTGTATTTTTAAGATATCATTAACTAAAATTATGAAATATTTTACATTAATATTTTACTTTATTCTTCTTTTTTATTCAGTACAGGCCCAGGTTGTCATCAAAGGGAAAATTATAAACTATGACGGTAAAACCAAGATATATTATTCGCCAACCATAGAGGGTATTCATACACCTTATTGGATAGATATCATGCCATCGGCTTCTGGTAATTTTAAAATAGAATTTGAAAATGAAGGTTTTGGAACAACTATTGTCGGATTAAAAGGAAAAGGTATAAAATACCATTTTTTCCACGATGCTGATTCAAAAATTTATGTCGAGTTTGACCAAGGTATTGTTGAGTCTCTTCAAAAAAACAAGAGACTTGTCACTGGTAACACTACACGTGGAAATTTCATAAGAAACGAAGCTACAATAGTAATGAGAAGTGACTATGAGGCAATTAACAAATTCTATAATCGTAATATTCGAACCTCCATTCCTACTGCAAATAACCTATCTGGAACATTCTATTCTAGATTATTAATAAAAGAAAAATCTCCTGAAAGAGCTGTTTTTATTCTTGATTCATTAAAACAAATAGAAATTGATCAAATAATGAAATTGCCTTTTACGATATCCTTGGAGGATGAGCAACAGGAAAAGAGGGAAAAAGAGATCAAAGAATTTTTAATCAATGAAGTGCAAACCTTTTATGGAAGTGTTTTTTTGAATGCCATGATACTTAAAAGATTGAGACAGGAAAAACAATTTTCGAAGGATTCAACAAGCAGTCTGGACATTTATAATAGAAAATGGCGGATTTTAATTGAGCGTTTTTTGTCAGAAACAACAAATCTAAAAGCTATCCCCAATAGTGCTGACTATCTGGATTTTTTAAACCTTTATTTGGTCGTAAAAAACAGTTACCAATTGTTGCCCGGTCAACAAATTAAAATAAAAACAACAGATGAATATACATATAATCGATTTTATAATTATGATACTACGATAATTAGGAGTCAAAAAGCAGTACTGGCCTATCAACTCGATGGACTTCAAAGACGCATGAATAGTGAGTATTACTATTCCCCAACACTACTTAATGCTTTTTACGATTTACAGAGCCAATACCCCGACTCTGAAAACTTAAAACACTTTGAACCACAAGTCACTAAACTAAAAGCTTATCTAAAATCCACAAAAACCACCTATAATAAAGGAGTAATTATTAACCGTAATCATAAATCATTTGAATCATTACTAGGGGGATTTAAAGGAAAAAATGTTCTTATTGATATATGGGCTACATGGTGTCGTCCTTGCATTGAAGATTTTAAATACAAACAGATGCTTCAACCATTTATTGACAGCCTTCAATTAGAGGTGTTGTACATTTCCTTTGACAAACCAGAATGGGAAGATCGATGGAAAAACAGCATAAAGTTTAATGAGCTAGAAGGACATCATTTCAGAGCTAATAAAAAGTTCATAGAAGATATGTGGATCGAGTTAGGGGGAATGGTGGGAGCTATACCTCGTTATGCATTAGTGGATAAAAAGGGTGAATTATTTCTCAGTACCGCATCAAGACCTAGTGAAGGGACTAAACTTGTAGATGAGATTAATCAGTTGTTGGCAAAAGAGTAATTAAATATTAGAGAACATCAACGACATTTTATCCAAACTTTCATTAGAGCCTACCATAGTTACCCAGTCACCTCTTCTAAGTCGGGTATATCCGTGTGATATAATCATTTGTCCTTTTCGTTTAATAGACAATATTATAATGTCGGAAGGTAATCTTAAATCGCGAAGAGCAAGTCCGAATAAATTGGGGCTGAGTACTTCCAGATCAATAGTATCCTGCAGATTTAAGGTGCTTTTTATCTGACCACATAAGTAAACTGTTTAAATTAAAGTCACTGGATAATTTCGATCCTAAAAACATCATTTACATAGATTAATTGATGTTGCTAAGTCAAACCTGTAGTGGTGTCTTTTAAGATATTAGGACATGGTGATCATCCTATGAAAAGAAGCTTCACTTATCGCCATTCATTTCACCCATTTGGAGGAGTAAATCAAAGGTTCTTTTGGCCTCCTCTTCATCCACTATGCTAATGGCCACACCTACATGCACTAACACATAGTCTCCTACTTTGGCGTCAGACACCATAGATAGGTTGATATCTTTTTTTATTTCACCAAAAGAAACTTTTCCAACTCTAAAAATATCGTCTAATTGGTTTTCTATACTTTCTAATTTACCAGGAATAGATAAACACATATTATACTTGTTTTATGGTTTTTGAAATAGATAGTTTTAGCCAGTCATACCAAGCATCCATTCCTTCACCTGTTGTAGCCGATAATTCAAAAAATAGAAGGTTGGGATTTATTCTTCGAGCATAGTCTTTTACTTTCTCCATATCAAAATTAACATAAGGCAATAAGTCTATTTTATTTATGATGCAAATATCTGAATTATCAAACATATCAGGATACTTAATTGGCTTATCATCTCCTTCTGTTGTGCTTATAATTACAACTCTATGTTGTTCACCTAAATCGAACATGGCAGGACAAACTAAGTTTCCCACATTCTCAATCATCAAAATAGAATTATCTTTTAATTCCATTTTTTTGAAAGCCTTATACACCATATCGCTATCTAGATGGCAGCCCTTACCAGTATTTATTTGAACCACAGGTATTTTTAATGCATCAATACGATCCGCATCGTGTGAAGTTTGTTGATCTCCTTCAATAACGCTAAACTCCACTTCATTTTTTAGAGCTCTTAGAGTAGCCTCTAATAAAGTAGTTTTACCTGACCCTGGTGAACTAACTAAATTAAAAGCGGTTATATTTTTTGCTTCAAAAAATCCTCTGTTCCGTTGAGCAAGTAAATCATTAACACTTAAAATATCTTGCTCAATTTCAAGTATGGTTTTTTCATGAGAATGGAGGTGTTCATGGTCATGATCATGTGAATGACTATGACCATGTTCGTGTGAATGATCATGGTGGTGATGGTCTTCCTTTTCCCCAAGTTTTAATATTTTAACTCCTCCTCCTGCTTCTCCACAACCACAAGTACTGCACATATTATAATTTTTATTATGAAACTTCGAGGGCTTTCACTCTCAATTCTTTTCCAGAAATCACATCCTTAAAATACCCCTTACAAATAGGGCAGCTATCAAATAAATGTTCAATGGGGTATAATTGCCCACATTCTAGACACTTTGCTTTTGCTTTCACAAAATCTACTTCGTAATTGGCTTTTTCCAAAGCTGTATATTTAACTGCCATTGGCCAAACAAAATCTAGAGAGTCCAACTCAACACCAGATAAAGCACCAATTTCAAGTTCTATTCGATCCACTTTTTGAGCATTTGCCTTTTTTCTTTCATCTTCGGCAATTTTCACAATACCAAGTGCTATCGACAACTCATGCATGTTCTACCTAATTTATTTGTGGGCTTTTTTTTCTAAAATATCGATAACTAAATATAGCCACTGCCAATACCACTATGCCAGAAATAAGATGGGCAGGAGAAGTTAAATAATGCCAAAAGTTAATACCATCAAAAGTACCATGACCCACATGAGCCAAAACAAATGTTGGAGATAATATTACAAAAAATACAAGAAGGGAAAGAGTCCGTGTTCGCATGGTCGTAAAATTTTAAGATCAATTAATAATTGAAACAATTTAATAATTTTTTTTATTAGAAAAGCTGATATATATCATAATAATTTACTATAGAATATTGTAAATTATGGTAGAAATGCCACACTATTATTTAGAATTTTTATAAATAATCAACTTTTTATATCGTTAAATATTTATTAATAGAACTCTTCTTACTATGAATGCCGCCAAAAACAAACAAGACACCTATTATGAGAGCATCATAAAAAATGGTTTCTCTCGAAGGGATTTTATGACATTCACTGCTTTTATGGCAGCTTACATGGGGTATGAAACATCGTCCATTGCTCAAATTGCAAATGCGCTTAAAACTACCCCACGTTTACCAATTATTTGGGAACACTATCAGGAATGTACTTGTTGTAGCGAATCGTTTATCCGTACGGATCACCCGATAGCAGCCAACATTATTCTGGACAAAGTATCGCTTGACTATACACTTACCTTAATGGCTGCTTCCGGGCATCAAGCAGAAGCAGCTAAAAAAGCGACTATGGAGAAATATAAAGGTGAGTATATATTATGTGTAGAAGGCTCTGTGCCTTTAGGTGAAGAGGGGGTGTTCTGTTGTATTGCGGGCAAAACAGCACTTGAGCAATTAAAAGAAGCTGCAGCAGGTGCAAAAGCCATTATAGCATGGGGTAGTTGTGCCTCTAATGGTTGTGTTCAATCGTCCAAACCTAATCCTACCAATGCAACTCCTATTCATAAAATTATTACCGACAAACCAATCATACGAGTTCCGGGTTGTCCCCCTATAGGAGAAGTAATGGCTGGCGTAATTGTGCATGTAATTGCCTTTGGCAAACTTCCTGAGTTAGATCGTCAAGGAAGACCAAAAGCATTTTACGCCAAACGTGTACACGACAGTTGCTACCGAAGACCCTACTTTGATGCTGGTTTATTTGTAGAAGAATTTGACGATGAAAATGCTAAAAAGGGTTACTGCCTATATAAAGTAGGTTGCAAAGGACCTGTAACCTACAATTCATGTGGAACTATGAAATGGAATAACGGAGTAAGTTACCCTATTCAGTCAGGGCATGGTTGCTTCGGTTGCAGCGAAGACAATTTCTGGGACAACGGTCCTATTTACGAACGCTTAACCAACGTGCCAGGTTTTGGTATTGAAGCCAATGCCGATAAAGTAGGTATGGTAGCTGCTGGTGTTGTGGCAGGAGCAGCCGTAGGTCATGCTATTGCCTCTAAGATGTCTAAAAGGAAAGAATTGAAGGAACGAATTGTTTCCGGCAAAGACTTAGAAAAGCAAGTTGAATAAGTCCAGTAATAACCTTAAAATTTTTAAAAATGTCTGAAAGAATAGTAGTTGATCCTATCACACGAATTGAAGGACACTTAAGAATAGAAGCAGAAATTAAAGACGGAGTTATTGTAGATGCATTTAGTTCATCTACGATGGTACGTGGTATAGAAGAAATAGTAAAAGGGAGAGACCCGCGTGATGTGTGGGCCTTTGTACAGCGAACTTGTGGTGTATGCACTACTGTACATGCCCTCACTTCAGTAAGAACTGTTGAAGATGCTCTGGGAATTGTAATTCCACCCAATGCTGAAATGGTTCGAAACATAATGGAAGGAACATTATACATGCACGACCATGTGATACATTTCTACCATTTACATGCTCTCGACTGGGTAGATGTGGTATCAGTGCTTAGTGCAGACTCAGCTGAAACCTCTCGTATTGCACAAAGTATTTCTAATTGGCCTAAAAGCTCAGTAGGTTACTTCTCCGATGTTCAAAAACGAATCAAACGATTTGTAGATAGTGGACAACTTGGAATATTTGCCAACGGATACTGGGGTCACAAACAAATGAAACTTCCTGCTGAAATAAACCTTTTAGCAGTTGCTCATTATCTTGAAGCACTCGAATGGCAAAAAGAAATAGTAAAAGTACATACCATTTTTGGAGGCAAAAATCCACATCCCAATTATTTAGTAGGTGGTATGGCTTGTGCTGTAAATACAGATGATCCAGGTGGAATTAATGCCGAACGATTGGCGTATGTAGGACAATTGATTCAAGAAGGCAAAAACTTTGTTGAACAAGTGTACTTACCTGACCTGATGGCCATAGCCTCCTACTACAAAGATTGGGGTGTCATTGGTAAAGGATTTGGCAACTATATGTCCTATGGCGATTTCCCAACCAATGGATACAACAGCACAGATCCTTCAAGTTTTAAATTCCCTAGTGGGGTTATTAAAGACTTTGATATCTCAAAAATTTACCCAGTAGACCATAAAGATAGCACCGAGATTGTGGAATTTGTAAATAAATCGTGGTACGAATATGCAGGTGGTGATGGAGCTTCACTACATCCATGGGATGGTGAAACCAGCATTAAATATTCTGGATCTAAACCTCCTTATGATCATTTGGATGTAGATCAAAAATATAGCTTCGTAAAAACTCCACGATGGAAAGGTCAACCAATGGAAGTGGGGCCATTAGCACGCGTACTTATTGGATATGCGCATGGTAGAGAAGAGTTTAAAGAAATAGTAGACAGTGCTTTAAGTACTTTAGATGTGCCTGTTACAGCCTTATTCTCTACATTAGGAAGAACTGCCGCCCGTGGTTTAGAAACACAATTAGTAGCCAATTGGACGGTAGAGTTTTATAACACCTTAATGACCAACATTAAAAACGGTGATCAGCGCATGGCTAACTCTGAACTAAGAGACCCCGCTACTTGGCCTAAGGAAACCAAAGGCGTAGGTTATATGGAAGCCCCACGTGGTGCCTTGGCACATTGGATTGTTATAAAAGATGGCAAAACAGCTAATTATCAGCAAGTGGTACCTTCTACTTGGAACGCATCTCCACGTGATCCTAATGGGGTAAGGTCGGCTTATGAAGCGACCTTAATTGGCACTCCAGTAGCTGATCCTGAGCAACCCTTGGAGATCATACGAACCATACATTCGTTTGACCCATGTCTTGCCTGCGCTGTTCATTTATATGATGAACACGGAAAGCATATTTCGCAAGTACAGAATACAACAACCTGTAATGTTTAAACTAAAGCTGTAATAATGACTACCATATCTCATGATTTTAAAAGAGTATTTGTATGGGAAGCACCTGTCCGATTATTTCATTGGATTAACGTACTTGCCATACTTACACTTGCAGCCACAGGAATAATTATTGGGAATCCCCCTGCAATTATGTCGGGAGCTGAAGCTACCAATCAGTATTGGTTTGGAATAAACCGGTATATACACTTTATATCAGCTTATATTTTAACTTTTAATATGCTTTATCGTATGTTTTGGAGCTATATGGGAAATAAATATGCCAATTGGAAACAATTTTTTCCATATAACAAAAAGGGAATAAAAAACACATTGTTTGTATTAAAACACCATGTTTTATTACAAAATGAAAAGGTATATGATTTTAGAAAAAATATTATTGGTCATAATCCTATTGCAGCTATAAGTTACTCGTTACTTTTTATTCTGATGCTCATTCAAATTTTTACAGGATTTGGCCTTTACGCAGATAATTCTACTTGGTTTTTTCCTAAATTATTTGCCTGGGTACCATCATTCCTAGGAGGAGATATGAATACACGACTAATCCACCATATAACCACTTGGGGATTTATAATATTTACGATAATTCATGTTTACCTTGCCATGTGGCACGATTGGCTAGAAGGAAGAGGTGAAATATCTTCTATGTTCGGGGGGTATAAGTTTATTAGAAAAGAACGACTAAAAAAAGAAGAGGAAAAGAATGATTGATTCGAAAACCATAGATATTGGTATCAATGTGTTCAACGCAGAAACGTTGGTGATGGGAGTTGGCAATTTTCTAATGGGAGATGAGGGCATTGGAGTTCATATTGCGCAAGCAATGGAAAAAATGAAACTCCCTCCCTATCTCAATGCATTAGATGGTGGTACGGGTGGCTTTTTTCTAATGGGTTATTTTGATGAATACTCACACGTAATTTTCGTTGACGCTACTATGGATGGACAACCTGCAGGTACGGTAACACTTACAGAACCTAAGTTTGCTTCCGATTTTCCAAGTGCTTTAAGTGTACATGATGTGGGCTTAAAGGATATGATTGAAACTTTATACTTTATGGGTGATGTTCCCAAAATGTATTTAATAACCATTTCTATTAAAGAAATGATTCCGATGTATGTTGGGTTAAGCCCTGAAGTTGAAAGTAGTATTCCTGAAGTAATTGATAAAATTTTAAAACTAGCTACAGAAATTCATAAGTGGCATAACAAATAAACCACAATACTGTCATTCCTACTAAGGCAGAAATCTCAATATTATAGTTATTATAAAAAGAGATTTCTGCCTTAGTAGGAATGAAGTGCTTTCAGAAAAATTTACTTCTTTAAATAATTTATTTCCCTCCACTTTTATGAACACCTACCATATTCACATTAAAGGAGTTGTTCAGGGGGTTGGCTTTCGGCCATTTATATTTAAACTAGCTACCAGTTTTAAGCTCAAAGGTTGGATCAATAATGGTCTTGATGGAATTCACGTAGAATTCAATTCCAATGAAAAGCAAGCGCAAGAATTTTACAAGGAAATTATTGAAAAGGCACCTTCTAACGCACGCCTCTATAGCCATAGCCTTACACAAAAAAACCATGTAGTTTTTAATTCACTAAAAATCATTAAAAGTGAGGAAATAGGTGAGCCAGATATTCCACTAACACCCGATTTCGCTTTATGCCCTACTTGCAAGAAGGAATTATCTTCTCCCAAAAACCGAAGATTTCAATATCCTTTTATTACTTGCACTTATTGTGGCCCACGATATTCCATTGCTCAAAATCTTCCCTACGACAGGTACACCACAACTATGCACCCCTTTACAATGTGTCATCAGTGTCAGATTGAATATGATGATCCACTGGACAGGCGTTATTATTCACAGACTAATTCATGCCAAACATGTGGAATAACTCTTGAGTTTATCGATTTTTCCACAAGCGAAAAGGGTTATGCTTCACTTAATTACAATCAAACGATTGAGTTAGCAGTTGACTATATTAAGAGAGGAAATATCCTAGCAGTTAAGGGCATTGGTGGTTACTTATTAGTGTGTGATGCAGCTAATCCTCAAGCCATTGAAAAACTCAGAAAACGTAAGCATCGTCCAACAAAACCTTTTGCGGTAATGTACCCAACCATTGAACAACTTCAAAATGAGTTTAAAATAAACAAAGAGGAAGAAGAAGCACTAACCAGCGAAGTGGCATTTATCGTTTTGTTACAAAAGAAAGAAGGAAAAAGACCATCCATAAATGTTGATCTCATTGCACCAGGACTAATAAAAATAGGTTGTATGATTCCCTATGCCCCTTTGTTTCAATTAATTCTTGATGGATTTGGAAAACCGATAATTGCTACAAGCGGTAACATAAGTGGTTCACCCATTATATATGAAGATGAAGCAGCTAAAGAAGAACTGCAATTTATTGCAGATGGTATTTTAATGCACAACCGTAAAACTGTTGTTCCACAGGACGACTCCGTAATTTCATTCACTTCCCAACACAACCATCGCATAATTCACCGTAGATCACGAGGGCTAGCTCCTACTTATACTGATTCAAATTTTGAGCACACAAATTCAACCATTTTGGCCACTGGTTCTCAAATGAAAAGTTCCTTTTCAATGCTAACAAAAAACCGCATATATATTAGTCAATACCTTGGCGATATGGATAGTTTCTTAACTCAAAATGCATATTATCATACTTTTAATCATTTGGAATCCATTCTTTCCTGCCAACCTAATGTTATTATAACTGATAAACACCCCAATTATTTTACCACAGAATGGGGGCAGAGAAAGGCACAAGAGTTAAACATTCCAATTTATCAGATACAACATCATCAAGCTCATTTTGCAGCGGTATTAACTGAGAACAACCTCCTAGAATCTCTAGAATCTATTTTGGGCGTAATATGGGATGGTACAGGTATGGGTAACGATCAACAAATTTGGGGCGGAGAGTTTTTTTTGTTCCAAAACAAACAGTTTGAAAGAAAGGAACACATAGGCTACTTCCCCTTTATTTTGGGTGATAAAATGCCCAAAGAACCCAGAATATCGGCCTTGTGTATTTGCAATTCTATAGTGGGGTTTAAAGAAATGCTAAAACAAAAATTCACAAGTCAAGAATGGAATCTTTATAAAAAAATACTCAGTAATGATAATCATTCCTTAACTACCTCAAGCATGGGCAGGCTGTTCGATGCTGTGGCTTCTCTCTTATTAAATATTAATAAAATAAGTTATGAAGGAGAAGCAGCAATTCAATTAGAGAACTTAGCCAAAGGTTATAAAAAATCTAACCAACCTAATTTTGAATACTCCTATTTCAGGAATAAAAATGAGTTACCTTCAAACAAAGCTACATACATAATAGAGGCAATTCTATCGGATCTAAAAAAAGGTGTAAGAACTGACAAAATCGCTTATTCTTTTCATATTTCTTTAGTAGATTTGGTAAGGATGGTTGCCACTAAAAACGCATTTACCAACATTGCTTTTAGTGGAGGGGTTTTTGAAAATGAATTATTAACAGATATGATGATATCATTGCTTCAATCTGATTTTAAATTGTTTTTTCATAAGCAATTATCGCCAAACGATGAGAATATATCGCTGGGTCAACTCGCAATTTACATGCTTTTAAAGGAATAATTAAGAACATGAAATACCTAACAGAATATAGAGATGCCGAGGAAGTCAATAAACATATCAACCTTATAAAAAAGACTGTAACAAAAAACTGGAGCATCATGGAGGTATGTGGTGGACAAACTCACGCTTTGGTTAAAAATGGTATTATTGATATGTTACCAGAAGAAATTACCATGATACATGGTCCAGGTTGTCCAGTATGTGTTACACCCTTACACCTAATTGATAAAGCGGTATATCTGGCTCAGCAAGATAATATGATCCTATGCTCCTATGGAGATATGCTTAGAGTACCAGGATCTGAGAAAAGCATGTTACAAGCGAAAGCGGAAGGAGCAGATGTTAGGATTTTATATTCGCCACTTGAAGCTCTCAATATTGCCAAAGAAAACCCTGATAAAGAGGTGGTATTTTTTGCTGTTGGCTTTGAAACTACAGCTCCAGCAAATGCATTATCAGTTATTCAAGCCTATAATGCTGGAATAAAAAATTATTCTATTTTACCTTCACATGTGTTGGTGCCGCCAGCTATTGAAGCAGTACTGGAAGATGTAGATAGCCATATTGATGGGTTTTTAGCTGCGGGCCATGTGTGTACCATTATGGGTAATTTTGAGTATTACCCGCTGGTAGAAAAGTATAAAGTACCAATTGTAGTAACTGGTTTTGAACCCTTAGATATTGTACAAGGGATATTGATGGTGGTAAAGCAGTTAGAACAGGGCAAAACTGAAGTTGAAAACCAATACGCCAGAATTGTAAAGGAAGAAGGAAATTTGCAAGCTCAAGCTACAATTTTTGAGGTATTTGAAGTTACAGACAGGTTATGGAGAGGAATGGAAATTATACCGATGAGCGGTTATGGTGTGAAAGAAAAATATGCAAATTTTGATGCTACCAAAAAATTTAATATTTCCATTCATGAAGTTGAAGAAAACGAGGAATGTATAGCTGGTGAAATAATGAAAGGAATAAAAAAACCAGGAGAATGCCTACATTTTGGAAAAAAATGTACCCCAACCTTTCCACTTGGAGCACCTATGGTTAGTTCAGAAGGAGTCTGTGCAGCATATTTTCACTATTCAGTTTTAGCAATGTGAAAGTTTTGTTCCTTACATCCTCGTTTAATGGAATGGCGCAACGCTTATGGATTGAACTGGATAGGCTCAATCATCAAGTTTATGTGCAAATTGCAACTTCGACTCATGCTATGATTGAAAGTGTGCAAAATTTTAGTCCACAATTAATAATTGCACCTTTTTTAACTGTAAAAATTCCAGAAATAATCTGGAAAAAATATACTTGTCTTATTGTTCATCCCGGTATAAAAGGAGATCGGGGGGCATCATCTTTAGATTGGGCAATTTTAAATCAAGAGCAAACTTGGGGCGTCACTATTTTGCAAGCAGTTGATAAAATGGATGCTGGATTCATTTGGGCTTCTTCCGAATTTAAAATGAGATTAGTAAGTAAAGGAGAGTTGTACCGGAATGAAGTTACGCAGGCAGCAGTTAAAGGAGTGATAGAGTCGTTAATAAATCTGGAAACTTCCAATTTTAAACCAGAGGCTTTAACGTACCCAAATCATTCTATAAAAGGTAAGTGGAACAATAAAACTACTCAAGAAGATTATCGCTTTTCTTGGCATGATAACACAGACGAGATCATTAGAAAAATTAGAGCTGCTGATAGCTCCCCTGGAGTGCTGATAAAGATATTTGGTAAAAAATTCTACTGCTATGGTGCTCATTTTGAATCTCAGCTTAAAGGAAAACCAGGAGAAAATCTTGTACTTAGAAATGATGCCATTTGTATTGCTACTCTAGATGCAGCTATTTGGATAACTCATTTAAAACCTATTATACAAGAAGGCATTAAGCTACCCTCAGCTATTGCACTGGGTGATTTAGCCAAACCAATTCCAGAATCGAAATTAAGTGCTTTTGAACATGCAGAAGGAAGCACATGGCAGGAAATTCGTTTTGAACAGGATCATAAGGTGGGCTATATATACTTCGATTTTTATAATGGTGCCATGAGTGAAAATCAATGCCATAGGTTAAAATCAACCTTTGTTGAAGCAAAGAAAAAAGTAAAATTGATTGTATTGATGGGAGGTAGAGACGTTTGGTCTAACGGAATTCACCTTAACCTAATAGAACACGCAGAAAATTCAGCTGATGAATCTTGGAAGAACATTAATGCACTTAATGATTTAATCAAGGAAATTATTCTTTCAACTAACCACTATATCATTTGTGCCCTGCAAGGAAATGCTGGAGCCGGAGGGGTCTCTTTAGCGTTATCTGGCGATAAGGTAGTGGCTAGAGATGGGGTTGTATTAAATCCGCATACCAAAAATATGGGTTTATTTGGTTCAGAATACTGGACTTATTTATTACCTAACCGTATTGGTATATCAAAAGCCAATAAATTTACCGAGGAGTGTTTACCTTGGGGTGTATCAGTAGCAAAAGAAATTGGCCTGATAGATGACTACCATGGACAAACCAATGGCGAGTTTCTAGATTTTGTTAAAAAACAAGCCAATAATATTATTGAATTACCCTATTTTGATAAACTGATACAAGCAAAGCAGGTTAAACGTAGAAAAGACGAAATGAATAGGCCGTTAGAACAATATAGGGAAGATGAACTTATAAAGATGAAAGCAAATTTTTATGATAATGATATGGATTATCATAACAAACGGCATTGTTTTGTACACAAAATATTCAATGAAAATTCAACTGAAATGGCAGATTTGTATAGTAGCAGAAGAACGATTTACAGGAAAAGAAAATGGGAATCCATAAAATATTCTGAAAACAGATGAGCTTCAAAAAATCAATAAAAATGCAATGCCCTATGCCTCAGCTAGATTTTGATATAATCACGTTAGGTCATGGTGGTGGTGGGCTACTCACAAATAATTTACTTGATAAGGCCATTTTTGAATTATTTGATAATGAAAAACTACAGACTCGTCATGATGGCGCAGTACTTAGTTTTAAAAACAAAGTAGCTCTTTCTACCGACAGTTTTGTTATATCACCTATATTCTTTCCTGGAGGAAATATTGGCGAGCTTGCTGTTAATGGTACTGTAAATGATGTGGCTATGTGCGGAGCCCAACCCAAATACATATCATTGGCTCTGATAATTGAAGAAGGTCTACCTGTAACTGAACTTTGGGATATTTTAGTACAAGTTAAAGCCACTGCAGATAAAGCTGGAGTACTTGTAGTTACTGGTGACACTAAAGTGGTAGAAAGTGGTAAAGGAGACAAAATATTTATTAATACTACCGGTATTGGCGAAATGCACTCTAAAGCAGAAATCAGTACCCACAACATTAAAGAAGGAGATAAAATTATTATAAGTGGCAATGTAGCCACGCATGGTATAGCCATTATGTCGGTCCGCAAAGGGTTGGAGTTTGAGACTACCATTGAAAGCGATACATGCAACTTGAATCATACGATTGTGGAATTGCTGGATGAATTTGGAACGGATATTCATCTAATGCGAGATCCTACCAGAGGAGGTGTAGCCTCCACCTTTAATGAAATTGCCAGAGACATTAAGATGGGAATTAACATACATCAAAGTAATATTCCTATAGATTCGAGGGTCGATAGTGCTTGCGAAATTTTAGGGCTAGACCCACTTTATGTGGCCAATGAAGGTATTTTCATTGCCTTTATTGAAGCCTCCAAAGCAGATGACTTTGTACGTAAATTGAATACGCTCGAATATGGAAGCGAAGCAGCAATAATTGGCGAAGTTGTAAATGAGCACCCTGCAAAGGTGGTGCTAACGAGCAATATTGGCGGAAAACGTGTAGTTAACATGCAGGTGGGTGAACAGCTCCCTCGTATTTGTTAATGATCACACAGAGCGAAATAAAGTGATGAGAAGTATCTTCTCAATAGTAAAATCCAATAGTGAAATTCTTTGTGAATAATGGGTCTTTTTTTCCTGTTTTTGACACTTGTTTAAGGAAGGCTACATAGATTAAATATTAGAGAACATCAACGACATTTTATCCAAACTTTCATTAGAGCCTACCATAGTTACCCAGTCACCTCTTCTAAGTCGGGTATATCCGTGTGATATAATCATTTGTCCTTTTCGTTTTATAGACAATATTATAATGTCGGAAGGTAATCTTAAATCGCGAAGAGCAAGTCCGAATAAATTGGGGCTGAGTACTTCCAGATCAATAGTATCCTGATCTTTTTCCATACCTAATAGTAAAGAAGTGGCCTGTGGAGAACGCACAAAATGGTCGAGTAAACCTACGATAGCGGTAGATGGATTTACCACTAACACCCCTAAATCTATAAATTTTTTCATGTTGTAGTGGCTATTCAACCTTACTACCATATTCTGTGTTCCTATAGTTTCATAAACTAACTGGCAAACTCTTAAGCTCTCTTCATCAGGAAGCATAAATACCATGCTTTCAGATTTATAAGCTTCTATTTCATTGAGTGTATCAATAGTTATTTCTTCGGTATAATGTATTGACAAATCACTATATTCTTCTGTATTTACATCTTTATTAATTGTAACTATTTTTGTAACCCATCCATGTTCATTCAATTGCCTGGCAAGTGCAACTGATTGGCTTTCCATTCCAAAAATTATTGCATCTTGTACACCATCAAACTCTTGTGAATCCGCCCTATTATGATTTTCTTTAACTTTATAAATGGCCCATTTAAATAATGGAGGACCTACTATTTGGTTAATAACAATTACTCCAATTACTAAAGTAGCAAATGAAGTACCCCATTCGGGATACATTTTTTCTACAATAGTGGCAAGCCCCATCCCTACACCTGCTTGTGTTACATAAGGCATCCAGCTTATCCGTTTTATTTCTGGAGGATCTCCTGCCAAAGTGCTGCCAATATAAGCTCCTATCATAATCGTAATTAATCGAATTACGAAAAGAGCAATAGCTACTAAACCTACTTTATATAGGATGTCTAACGACAACGATGCTCCAGCAAGTGTAAAAAAAGCTATATATATTGTTGGTCCAATATCATCGAGTATTTTAATAAATTCATAACGGAAACGAGTATAATTACTTACCCAAAAGCTACCAATGATACATATTAACAAAGGTTCGATATGAAATTCTTTTCCAAATTGAACAAACACCCAATCTTTTAATAAATATCCAAACAGATAAACGCTATATCCTAGAGCTATAATATATACTGTTTTAGCAATCTTATGTATTCTGAAATAAAGGATGTAATACAAAAATTTACCAACTAAAAGACCTAATAAGAATGAGATAGCTAGTTCGCTGAAAAGTTTGAGGATAAACCCAATATCTAGAGGCTGACCTTTGATTAGAGCATCGGAAAAATTGATGCATATCGCAAATAAAATGATTACCAAGAAGTCTTTAAGGACTGTTACTCCCAGTGTTGTTTGAGTAAAAGGACCTCTGGCTCTTACTTCATTAATTATTGCTATTGCTGAAGCAGGTGAACGAGCAACAAAAATTGTTCCCATTAATATTGATACCGCTATTCTTCGAGCTGTATCCATATCTTGCATAAATGGAATGAAATCTGCCAAAAAATACACGGCTATTCCACTTAACAAAAAAGTAATCACTAATTGACCAAAAGTCATCCATTTAATACTCTTGAGCTCGTTACGCATATCTTTTAAATACAACTCGGCACTAGCAGCGAAGGCTATAAAAGCTAAGGCTATATCATTAATAAATCTTAAATCTAACGTGCTAGTTGTAGGAATTAGATTAAGAACAAATGGTCCACATATCATTCCCGTTATTAATAAACCGGTAATTAAAGGGAGTTTAATTTTTTTGAAGTATTGTGCTAAGTGATTAGCAGAAATAGTAACTACTACAAATCCTGCAAAAAGTAAAATCAACTGTTGATAATCGGCCATACAATAATAGTTCTCGGTTTTTTTACCGCTAATTTGAAAAATAATGAATTTAATCCTCATTTTGTAAATTGGGAAGAGATTTTTAGAGAAAAACATTTGAGATGGCTTATTTAATAAGGTTTAACTGGAGTATTATTTTATTGCTAACAATAGCAGCATGTTATCAAATTAAACCTCAGAATGAGAACTCTACACCAGTAAAGCATACTATTTGGAATATGCTACTTCAACAACATGTAGATAGTCTTGGTTTTGTGAACTATAAAGGGTTTATAAATGATAGCATACAGTTAGATACTTATTTGGAAATATTATCTGAAAATGCTCCCAATGATAGGTGGTCAACAAATGAACAGCTTACTTACTGGATTAACCTTTATAATGCATATACAATTAAGTTGATCATTAAGCATTATCCATTAAAAAGCATAAAAGACATAGGTGCTAGTATTCAAATTCCATTATTAAATACACCTTGGCAAATTGAATTTATAGAAATAGGAAATAAATATTACAGTCTTGATGATGTTGAACACAACATTATTCGAGAAAATTTTAAAGAACCTCTAATTCATTTTGCTTTAGTTTGTGCAGCACGCTCTTGCCCTAAACTGAGAAATGAAGCTTATCAAGGAGAAACATTAGAGGTACAACTTACTGATCAGTTTATTAATTTTTTGAGTGATACATCAAAAAATGTGGTATCAAAAAAACATATTGAAGTATCTAAAATATTTTGGTGGTTTAAAGATGATTTTACAAAAAAAACTTCATTGATTGAATATTTAAACCAATATGCACCTATAGAAATTGATGTAGATGCCCAAATTGAATATAAGGATTATAATTGGGAGCTAAACGAAAAGTAAACAACATTAGGATTACAGAAACATTTTTAACTAAAAGCAAAGAAAATTAGCCATGTAAGTACAAATAGTGGAATTAAAAATGGTATGGAAAATCGAATAATGTAACCAAAGAAAGAAGGCATCTTTATTCCAACCCCTTCAGCTATAGATTTTACCATAAAATTTGGCCCATTGCCTATGTAGGTAAATGCACCAAAGAATACAGCTGCAATTGAAATTGATTTAAGATAGAGGATAGAATTTTCAAATACTCCACCTTGCGCATAACTAGCTACTTCACCTATATTATTAATATTACCTCCTTGTGAGGCCATAGCAGCAGTTACAAAATTTAAGTAGGTGGGGGCATTATCTAAAAACCCAGAAAGAATCCCTGTGCCCCAGTAGAGCGTATTATGGCTTATCATTTTAATTCCTTCAGGTGAAGAAGCAAAATTACTTACCAGCTCTAATGCAGGCATCATTGTACCAAAAATTCCTATAAAGATAAACGCAACCTCTCTAATTGGTTCAAAACTAAATTCATTTCCATTAATTGCTTCTTTACTTGCTGTTTTATAAGATAAATAAGCAACACTAAGCATAATAATTTCTCTAATAAAAGAAAATTTTTGACCATCATAGTTAATGGCAGGCACCCACTCTATAACATTTGGATCTAAAAAAACAGAACCGATTACAAGAGCTAGCCAGATAAAATTTCTTGTTCCGGTGATCTTAATTTTATTGGTATGCTCAGGAGAAACTTCCAGCTCTTCTAAATTTAATTTTTTATTAAAACGGATATCCGTCCAATAAAATAGTCCAGAAAGCAGTAGTATGCCAAATACCCATGCACCAAAATTATGAGATAGCGTCCAAAAAAATGGAACACCTTTCAAAAATCCCAAAAACAATGGAGGATCCCCTATAGGTGTTAAAGAACCGCCCACATTGCTAACAATAAAAATAAAAAATATAATATGATACGGTTTTATCCTCCCTTTGTTTAATCGAATATATGGACGAATGAGTAGCATAGAAGCACCAGTAGTACCTATAAAGTTGGCTGATATAGCTCCAATGATTAATATTATTACATTAAGTAATGGAGATGCTTTTCGATCTATACTAATCATTATTCCTCCAGAAGCAACAAAAAGACCTGTAAGCAAAGCAATAAACTGAATATATTCAGCCATAGCATGAATGGGGCCATGTGTATTATGTAAACCAAACAGATAGTAGGTTACAACTATACTTGCCAAAACAACCGCAACAATAGGGTAGCTTTTATGCCAAAAATGCTCATAGAATAAAGGCCCTGTCGCTATCATTAAGAGTAATAACACGAACGGGATTACTGCCCACCCAGGAATTTCATGATGTTCAGCGACATTAGCATCACTACTCATTTCAATTGATGTAGCAATTACTTCTGTGTTATTAGAGATATTTAAATCAAACGCCTCTGCTGAAGCAGTTGAAATAAATACAAAAAATACGAAAAGATATATGAGTTTTTTCACAAGGTGGAAATGATTAAAGCGCGTAAAAATAAACCAAAGAGAGACCTGATGCAAACAGTAGCTTCAATAATTTATTAATCTATTGAATTTGAGTGATTAGTACCGTTTTTTGCTAAATGTATAACTACATAAATCACGGAAACACATAAATAAGGCAAACAATTTTGACTTATTTATGTGTTTTACTTTGAGATAAAGGGTACATAAGTCAAGAATTGCAATTAGAATTATTTGAAACCGCTAACATCAAACTTGAAGGAAGTTCCAATTAGCAAGAATCAAAACAACTACAAAAAGTAACCTTATGTTTTCAGAAAGACACAAAAAAGAATTGAGACTCTATTCTCTCAACTCTGATATCAATTTATCAACAAGTTTGACTTCAATAGAAATATCAATAACTTAAAAATTCAAATAGTATAGAAGTGCACCACGAGTTAAACAAATCAAATAATTTAGCAACAGTTCATGTGAAAATCCAAAGAACCGCTACTTTTGTAGAGCAAAAACTGGAACAATGAATAAGGCAGATAAACAGATAGGTTATTGGTTATTGATAGGGGCATTTTTAGTAGTGGCTATGGTGGTGCTTGGTGGTTACACACGCCTCTCTCACTCTGGACTATCAATGGTAACATGGAAACCTGTTACAGGAGTTGTTCCTCCCCTCAATCAGGTTCAATGGGAAGAGGAGTTTACCAAATACAAAACATCTCCAGAATACCAAAAGCGAAATTACAATTTCACGGTTGAAGAGTTCAAAACTATTTATTGGCCCGAATTTTCACACCGATTATTGGGACGTATTATTGGTATGGTATTTCTGATACCATTTCTTTATTTTTTGTTTAGTGGTAAACTTAAAAACAAAAAGCTTCTCTTAAATTTAATAGTTATCTTCTTATTAGGCGGGCTACAAGGTTTTGTTGGTTGGTATATGGTGAAAAGTGGACTCGTTGATATACCTAGTGTTAGTCATTATCGTTTAGCAATTCATTTCATAATGGCATTAACACTTTTTGTCTATATATTATGGACAGCACTATATGTTCTATACCCGAAAAAGGAAAACACTAAAAGCAATACAATTAGAAAATCTCTCAATATCCTGTTAGGATTTGTTGTAATACAATTGATCTATGGAGCTTTTGTTGCTGGTTTAAAAGCAGGAATGTTCTATCCAACCTTTCCTAAAATGGGGTCAGAATGGCTGCCAAAAAGTATTGGAATGGCATTTGATACGTATGGATTAAAAGGCTTTACAGAGTTTCCTGCTTTGGTACAGTTTATACACCGATGGATGGCAGCAATTATTGTTGCTCTTGTTGGGTGGATATTTTATAAAGGGAAAAAGAGTGATTTATCTGTAGTACAAAGTCAAAGCTTATTAGCGATGCTAATTGTTGTATTGATACAATTCTTATTAGGTGTATTTACACTTCTTTATTTAGTGCCTATCAGTCTTGGTGTATTACATCAGTTAGGTTCAGTAGCTCTCTTAACAACAATAATTGTAGCTATGTATAATTTCAGAAAAGTTGCTTTGGTTATTGAACCTTCTTAGTAATTAAAATTATTTTTTTACCATTCATATCCGTAGTAGCAAATAAGTAAATGTTTCCACCATCTTTAAACTTTGTCTTATTACGAATTTGTTGAACTGATTCTGGAAAATTTCGACAAGTAATATTTGCTTTCTTGTCTGGAAGTAGTTTTATCAACTCTTTTTTATCATATTTCAACGTTTGTTCGATTTCAAATATTCTTCCGGGGAAATCTGTGAGTAGCTTTTCAGAAGTATATAAATGAGAATTGGGATGAATTTTATTTAATTTAAAACGATGAGAAATTACCTTAAAAGCACCAGCTTTCATTAATGCTACATTAGGTTCATACAGATATTTTTGAGACAATGCAAAGGTTGCCTCCATTTGTTCTTCTTCAAAGAGCAAATATTCAAAACTATCCCAACCCTTCGTTTTCGTATAATTTGAACCAATGATTTTGGGTGAATCAGATGCATGTGATGACAGAACGAAAAGCAGTTCCTTACATTCATTTTCCACTGCTACAACATGAACCTCCTTCACGTTTCCCAACTCTTCTATACCTTTTTTTATATCAACTAAAGGAGAAGCCTTTATCATTACTTGTTTTGCTTTATTAAGTAATTTCCTCTTCAATTCAACAATATTTGGGGTACAATCAGAAAATAAAAATACTTTTTCTTGATTACTGCTCCTTCGAGAAGGATCAATGTAAAAGAAATCGTATTCAGCTCTTTCATTTGAGAGAAAATCT
>JAOUKH010000170.1 GCA_029882685.1 Cyclobacteriaceae bacterium | reverse complement strand
ATTAACAAATTAAATTTGGTTAAGGGTGTTTACTACTAACAAGGTAGTTTTCAAACGATTGAAATTTATTTTTTACCTATTTTTTAGAAATAAAATTTTCTAATATTGTTGTTACAAACAACTATTTACGAATTAAACAACAAACTGAGTTATGCAAGAAAACGGAGTAAAACCGGTACATGCAACATTGGAGGATTTACAAATTACAAATGCTATTGAGCATTGGAATCTTCCTCCCGAAAAATTAGCTGAAATTGCAATCGCTAAAGGTCAGGCAAAAAGGACTAATACAGGTGCTATTAGTATAAATACTGGAGAGTATACTGGTCGTTCACCAAAAGACCGATATATAGTGAAAGACAATATCACCAAAGATGCCATATGGTGGGGCAACATTAACATTCCTTTTGATGCTGAAAAATTCGACCAACTTTATAATAAAGTAGTTAAATACCTTTCAGGTAAGGAAGTATATGTAAGAGATGCATACGCCTGTGCTGACCCTAACTATAAAACTAATATTAGAGTTGTAAATGAGTATTCTTGGTCAAACATGTTTGTCTACAACATGTTTTTGAGACCTACAGTTGAAGAACTAGAAAAATTTTCACCTGAATGGGTTGTTATCAATGCGCCAGGATTTATGGCCAACCCTGAAGCTGATGGCACTAGAAAACATAATTTTGCAATATTGAACTTCAGCAAAAAAATTGCTTTAGTAGGTGGAACAGGATATACAGGTGAAATTAAAAAAGGGATTTTTTCTGCTTTGAACTTCGTGTTGCCACATCAAAAAAATACGCTATCCATGCATTGTTCAGCTAATATTGGTGATAAAGGTGATACAGCTATTTTCTTCGGTTTATCTGGAACAGGAAAAACTACCCTTTCGGCTGATCCTAATAGAAAATTAATTGGAGATGATGAACACGGCTGGTCGAATGAAAACACAGTCTTTAATTTCGAAGGTGGATGCTATGCTAAAGTGATTGACCTTTCTGAAGAGAATGAACCAGATATTTACAGAGCTATTAAACATGGTGCTTTACTGGAAAATGTTGTGTTTAAAAATGGCAATGAGGTAGATTATTCGGATAGTTCAATAACTGAAAACACTCGTGTATCCTACCCTATCGATCATATCGATAATATTGCTACTCCTTCTATCGGGAAAAATCCTAAAAATATTTTCTTTCTTACCTGCGATGCATATGGTGTACTCCCTCCTATTTCCAAATTAACTCCTGGACAAGCTGCATTCCATTTTATTTCAGGATATACAGCAAAGGTCGCTGGAACAGAAGCTGGCATTACAGAACCTGTAACTGCTTTCTCAGCCTGCTTTGGTGCACCATTTATGCCCTTACATCCTACTAAATATGCTGAAATGCTTAGCGAAAAAATGCAATCTGCTGACGTGAACGTATGGTTGCTAAACACAGGATGGTCTGGTGGAGCATACGGTACTGGTAGCCGAATGAGTTTGAAAATTACACGTGCATTAATCACATCGGCTATAGGATGTGACTTCGATAAAGTAGATTTTGAAAATCATGAAATTTTTGGACTGGCAATGCCAGCCTCTTGCCCAAATGTACCTGCTGAGGTATTAAACCCAAGAAATACTTGGGCTGACAAGTCTGCTTACGATGCTAAAGCCAATGAATTAGCATCGGCATTCAATAAAAACTTCGAAAAGTTTGCAGAATATGCAAATGAAGAAATTATGGCTGGAGCTCCGACTCCTAAATAATTAGAAATCTTTGTTTTCTGTTTTTACACCAAATCTCCTACGCAATGCGTAGGAGATTTTCATTTCATAAATCATACAGGTTCTGACAGCACACAGAGGTCTTATGGCAGGCAAACACAGGTTACTGTGAAGATAAAATAGGGTAAAAATCTTTTATTGAATGAGTAAAATATGAGTTGTTTATTCTAAATATCATCTGAAAATATTTTGGCTTTTCTGCACCAATCGGATAAAGCGTTAATTGTTTCTTGTTTCCAATAATTCTATCCCAAATTTCTACTTTCTGCCCATTAATGGTTATATAGAAATAATATAGGTATGGACCAATCCATTTGATGTATTCTTCTTTTGTGATGGTTTTATTCGGATTTATTAATTCAAAGTCCTTATTATTAGCAATGTGATATTGCAATTCAACAGCATTTAGAGGTATACCTCCAGAAGTTGTTATTACATCATATTGTGGGTCAATAAAAACCCATTTTTTCAAATCTTCTAAATAAACTTCGTTTACTGCGTGACCACCGCCTGATTTTACTACGCTAATATCTCTTGTCATAAGACCTATATTACGAACTTTAAAGCCTAGTGCTCCTAAGCATTGCCCTGCCACAAGACTGTACTCCACACATCTGAATTTCTTTCCTTTTTCTGCTTCTTTTAAAATATATAACGCATCATTTTTTTCTGGAACATTATCACCATCATGCTCCCACCTACTTTGTACCCAACTTTGAACCTTTATTACCTTTTCAAAATCCGATTTGCAATCTTTAATTAAACTGTCAAGTTGATACTCTGCCCAAAGTTTTATGTAATCCTGACGTTTAGAGTTGTTATTGTAAATAAGTCCAAAATCTTTAGAAGCTACAGTGTCAAATTGAAGTTTAAATATTTCCTTGTCTATACTATCTTTTCCAAATGACAATAGACCACCTAATCTTGGAGACATCCAAAATGAAAAAATTGTGAAGCATATGATTAACGATAAAAGTACTTTTAGAATTTTCTTTATCATACTACGTTCAATTATAATGAATAACGATACGATATAAAAACATTACGGATTCTGTTCGTGAAAATTGAAACTGCCCGTTGAGTAAAATGTACAAACTGAAATGCACCGAAACAAAACGCTATGTTTTTATACAGATTGTTGGATGCTCGTACTATTTCAATAAATTTTCAAAATCAGCCAATGCAACTATTTTAGTAATGCCAATTTCTTTTAACTCCAATAAGTCCTTGTCTCCAGTAATCAAATAGTCAGACCTACCGTCTAAAGCTAATGAAAGTAAAAAGTTGTCCTTTGAGTCACGACACATTTTCACTTCGGATTTCACCTATATTAATTCACCATATACATCAAAGTAGTCCACTAGTTCCGAAACGTTTTGAGGGCTAAAGTACTTTATAAATTTTGGTCTTTCCGTTACTTCAATAAACTCTTGAAGTAGTTCTTCACTGAAAACCAATTTCAATTTACCTTTTATGATATATTTGTCTAGTCGAGAAAGATTTTTTGTAATCAAGAAGCTGATCCATAAATTCGTGTCTAGAATAACACGATAAGTTTTACTAGTCATACCGTTCTTTCCTAGCAGCTTCCATTTCTTCTGTAATTTCTTCCATAGATGGAGCTCTGTCTGATTGGTTTCTAAGTCTAATAAGAAGGTTCTTAAATGCTGATTTAGAATCTAATTTCTCACGAATGCTAATTAAGTCTAGAGCAGCTAAATCTTGAAGTATTTTTTTTGCTTTAGGGTTTAATATATCAATTCTTATACTTTCCATGCATAAATATACGAAATACGCTCGGAAAGTTTACGTATTGCAGAAAAATTGACGCTAAACGTCTTGTTAAAAAACGTAGGGAGTGGAGAACACTTTGCTTTCCTTGGTCTACGAGCCAAGACCGATTTCTAACTAAAATATAATTTATACTTGGCGGACTTACTAAAAACGATAAAATTTCAGATTGCTGATGAGTCCTATGTATTATACCGATTGTTGGATGTAGTGTTTTTTACAATTCTTCAACGAGCTGAATATTATTACCACAGGTGTCATTAAAAACCGCAATTTTTACTGCTCCCATTTCAGTAGGTTTCATACTGAACTCAACACCAAGTTTCGTCAATCGCTCGTGTTCGGAGGACACATCTAGAACGTCAAATTGCGTCCAAGGAATTCCTGCTTCCATTAATGCATCTTGATACACCTTGGATGGTTCAAAATGATTAGGGGCTGGTTCCAATAATAATTCTGGCCCATCTTGCCATTCATTAGAAACTAAGGTCAGCCATCTATTTCCACCGCCTAGAGGTTCGTCTTTCTTTTTTATGAAGCCTAATTTTTCAGTATAAAATTTTAAGGCTTTTTCTTGATCTCGGACTGGAATGCTTATTAGTGTTACTTTCATTGTCCATACTTTTTTTCAATACTGTCAACGCTCTTGCTATGCGGAAGTGATGGTCAACCGAAGGGCAGACCAAAGCGTCCGTAAATAAATATAGTAAAAAGGACGGGCTTATCCATCCACCTAGCTAACCATGACGCATAGCTATTGTCAGTAACTGATTTTCATCTATTAAGTCTAATTTTGGATACTTAATGTTTATAGAACTTAAAAGCTCCTTTGTGTCAAGGTGGGTTTTGGACATAATTTCAATTAGTTCATGGATATTATTGTCTGGATTCAATATCGAGTACATTATATATTTTAACCAGAATCTATCAAAGTCACTATCTAGGTTTTTCCTTTTCACTTCTAAAACTGATGAAATGCTTTTACCATCCTCATTCACGAAGTCATAATAAATTCTTTTTTTATAGAATGTTTTATCAATATCCTTACGATCAAGTCTTCTTGAATATTCTTTGTCAAAAAACACTGGTTCAAAGTAGTAAATAAGATATATTATTAAATTTATATTATTGTAAATGTCTTTACCAGTAATTCTATAAATGGTATCTGCTTTATTTTGGAACAATATCAATGTGTCTCGCCATTCATCGTACCAATCATCAAGCTCTTCTGTATGATGCTCTTGACCGTCACATTCTATTATTATTGTTTTGTCACCATTCAATAATGCAATATCAGCTCTGAAATTTCCGCTAATTGTCTTCAAAGGAAGTTGTAATTTAACCTTAGTGTCAGGGCTAATATATTTGATTATATGATTCAAAAAGAATTCCTCAATAGGAGATTCAATTTTATCATATCCGTATGAATGAGTATTATTGAATATTGAATTGAATGCTTCTTCATTCATACGATACAGTATTTGTTGCTAATTTCTATATTATAAATGCACTCCGTGCTTATTAGTCAACCAATATAGAAATAAATGCGCACAATAAAATATGATATTATTGCTAAATAAGTTAAAAAGGGGGCTTCCTAGGGCAAAAGCATTTAACTTTACAGTATGTCATTCCGTATGTTTTGTTGGCTATAGCCAACAAAAACGAGGAGAAACCCTAACCAAAACGACATGTATTTACAATATGGTTAAGATTTCTACAGCAATGACCAACTATTTTGGCTCATTGACTCCGAAATGACACAAGATTTTTTAAATGCGTTTGCCTTCTACAAAAACCTTTCTTGTTCTTGAGACACAAACAAAGGTTTTAGTATTATTATATTTCAATTAGCAATAGCTCCTCATAAGGATTCCCTGATAAACCTAATAATTTGGCAAATGCTGGCTCTGTTTTTAGTCCTTCTTTTTTAAGTTTCTTTATTTGAGCTTTAAAAGTTGAACCCATTTTAGTTAGAATTTTATACTCTAAAATCATGTGTTTGTATGCGTTCTGTTGCTCTGTTGGGATGGGTTGTCCAAAGATTTCAATTTCAAATCTGTCAGATTGGAATTTGGCTATAGTTGATTTTACTCCATTCCAATTTTTCGAAGAAATTTCAAAATTTTTCTCATTTGCAAATGATTCCGAAACAAGTTCATAGAATTTCACATGTTCATAACACTCACAAATAATATCCAAGTCACTATTAGGTAAATCAATACCAATAGGTATTGTTCCTGTCAGTATAGGGTTGTAGTTTTTTAGCTTCTCAAATATCCTTAACTTCTCCAGTTGTATATAAGCTTTTTGCTGTCGTACGTTACCAGATTTAAGGTATTCAATATTTGTGAAATCGATCATAAGCTTCTCTCTTCAATATGCACAAATGTTAGTGGTTCTAACTTTTTAGTATTTTATATGTCATAAATTGTAGTCCATTATCATAAAGTTCAGAATCAATTAATTCCGTTTTACTACTTAAAATTGAATTTCCAAAAAGTTTAACTCCTTGTCCTAATATCAAAGGATTTAATTTTAATTTAAGAAAGTCAATTTTTTGATTATCAAGTAACCAACCAGCAAATTGTCCACCGCCACATAAATAAATGTCAGAACCCGATTGATTTTGTATTTTTTCAATTTCTTCAAGATTTATATTTTTTATCTGTACGTTAGGGTCAGCATTTTCAAGTTCCAAACTATTAGAAAAAATATAGGTCAACATATGCTGATAAGGATTTTGTCCAGGTTCAAGTCCAAATTTGTAACCAAATTCATAAGTGTTTTTCCCCATTATTACAGTGTCAAATTTTTTCAAGTCAGAAAGGTATTTTTTAAGTCCGTTCCCAGTGCCAACAAACCCACTTATATCACCATTTAATCCTGAAATAAACCCATCCAATGATGTTGCTACATAGTAAACTATCTTTCTCATCTGTCAATACATTTTCCCATTATCATCAGTATATTTATTAGCCTGATGGCTAATCTCTATCATAATGCACTCTGTGCCTTTTAGTTAACCAATATAGAAATAAATGCACACAATAAAGTATAATATTATTGCTCAATAAGTAAAAAAGGGGTGCTTCTCAGGGCAAACGTATTTAAAAACTAGAAGTACCTAAACCTCCAAGGATTCAACATGTGTAAAAGAAAAGGTCTATTCTATTTTCTGTAAAATTCATCTAATTACAATCCTTGGAGGTTTATTATTATAAAATGCGTTTACCCTGATATAAAGGGTGTTTATGCCTCACCTTAATTATTGACTCTCTAAATTCGTGATAGGGCTATTATTTTTTAATTTTAAAAAAACATTATACAATAAGTTACAATGAAGCTATCCCCTTATTTATTTCTTCTTACAATTATTATTTCTTGCGTAGAAGAAAACACCAAAAACAATAGTGTTGCCAATGAGGAATCAGTCACTCCCCCTCCTATTACCGAAACTTCATTGGTAGTTTTAGGCACTATCCAAGATGCTGGTTCTCCACATATAGCATGCACAAAATCTTGTTGTCAGGATTTATTCATGAACCCTGATAAAAATAAAAAAGTTGTGTCGTTAGGCATTGTTGATCCTGAAAACAACAAAAAATACATTTTTGAAGCTACTCCTGACTTCCCTGAACAAATCAAAATTTTAAAAAACTATTCCCCTATTAATGAAAAGGAAACACCAGATGGTATTTTTTTAACCCACGCTCATATTGGGCATTATACTGGCTTAATGTATCTAGGAAAAGAGGCAATGAATGCGGCAAACATACCAGTATTCGCCATGCCCAAAATGAAAATGTTTTTAGAACAAAATGGACCATGGAGTCAGTTAGTGAATAACCAAAATATTGCCATTCATGAAATTAAGGATGAGAAAGAAATACTACTCACATCAAATATTCGTGTTATCCCTTTTCGAGTTCCTCATAGAGATGAGTATTCTGAAACGGTTGGCTATACTATAATTGGCCCAACAAAAAAAGTGTTATTCATTCCTGACATTGATAAATGGGAGAAGTGGGAAAAAGATATTGTAGATGTTATTTCGAAAGTAGATTATGCCTTTATTGATGGTACATTTTACAACGGTGAGGAAATAAACAATAGAGACATTTCAGAAATTCCTCATCCATTTATAATTGAGAGTATGGCTACATTCGGAAAGCTCTCTTCTTCAGAAAAAGCAAAAATCTATTTCATCCATTTTAATCATACCAATCCCGCATTAAGCGAAAAAAGTGATCTAGCTCAACAAATCATTAATAATGGATTCAATATTGCTAAAATTTATGATGTTATAAAGCTGTAAAT
>JAOUKH010000019.1 GCA_029882685.1 Cyclobacteriaceae bacterium | reverse complement strand
TATGGCATATCCGCCATCATTAGTTTGTTGTACATATACAGCTGTTTCTTCATTAGTATTTCCAAATTTTTTAATCCAAAGCTCATCATCTAGCTTATTTGTTGTAATAATATTTCCTAGCCAATCTATTTTAATGGCTACTATGTCAACCTCATTGGCTATTTCATTTTCAGAGCCTGAGGTGATACGTGTGCATCCCACAATCAAATACCCACCATCTGAAGTAGTGCAGATTGAAAACCCTTCTTCAATTCCATTTAGTTCTTCACTGTATATTTTTGTACGAATGGTATTTCCATCATTGCTAACTTCTTGAAAATAGATGTCATCATTTATTGTACCTACTATGGCGAAATTGTTTCCAGTGGGAATAATTTGATTTGCTACTGAAGTACCGTTCAGTCCATTATCAATTAATGACGCTCCAATTTGTCCTGTGCAATTGTTGTCTAAATTAATTACGTTTGCATTTCCATCGTTATTTGCACCAGCATTAGTGACAAAAGAGTTAGGTTGCTGATAAAGTGATTTTATTAGATTCACCCCTGTTAGTTGTTTGAATTTTGGGGTACAGCCATCTATTATAGAAAAATCTGCTATTTTTCTTTCAGAAATAAGAACAGCTTCTGTAGAACTAACTGAAGCATCCATTTGTGTTAAAGTAAGTACTGTATTGTTGGTTGTAATAAAAACATCTACACCATGCGTATCACCAATATAATCATTAACTCCATCTGATAGCTCGATAGGGGTTATGTCTATACCCGTAAAACTATCACCATTTCCATCAACTTTAAATAGATACATAGATGTAGAGTCAATGTTAGTTGTAGTGTTTATCCTGTCTCCAATAACAATGTAACCTTCATTATTACTTAGTACTGCAATTGACTTACCTTGTAAATTATTATTATCAACATCTGCACCACCGTAATATTTAGTCCATAAGGTATTACCATTGATGTCTAAACGAATAAGTTTTGTTTGAATAGAGCCGTCACCATAAGTGGTGTTACCAAGTATAATAAAACCATCATCTAAGGTTTTAATTACTTCACCAAAATCGCTTCCATTTCCTGTAAATATCTTGATATACCCGTCCGATGATGATGGCGCTAAGTCTTTTTCATCATTACAACTTAGGGATATTGATAGTAGACAAATAAACCAGAATTTGTTTTTCATGATTAAAAAGTTAATTTTTTAGGAGCATACCAAGAATATACAATACCTAAATTGATCTGAAAATAGTGAATCTTAATATCGTTGTATCCTCTGAAATCTGCAGCATTATAATTTTTAACCGTCAGGTTATTTAAACCATAACTATATTGTCCAGATAGAAAAAAATGGAACGTGTTTGACTGCCATTTCGCTCCAATACCACCTAATAAATAATAATTATCTCCATTACGAATAGTAGTGTTATTACCTTCTTCTGCTCCATTACCATATAATATAGCATCTCTTGGGGTAGGAGTTGTGCCACCTTCAACTTTATGTGAAGTACTATTATTTAATTTGGCACTTAGTAAAAAATTGGAAGAACCACCAATAAAAGCATAGGGTTTAATGCTTCTATAGTCGTACTCTTTATAAAAGGGGTGGTACTGTACAATTGCATTTACTCCAAAAAAAGTTTGGTTTTCAATTTCTGGTTCTTCATTTTCTTCATATGATCCTCTAGTAATTCTGCCATCTGCTGTGCTTTGTGCATATTGATTAGTGAGCGTACCATATATAAAGTTAGTTTCAAGGGTAATCATTCTTTTAAGAAAATCTTTTTCAAGTAATAATCCTATATTTAAAACCCCCCAATCTGACTTGTAATCACCGTTTTCATTTGTACCTTCTCCCAGATTTTGTATTCCATTTTTTTGTAAAACTTCGGTTATGCTCAAGTTAGCTCCGTAAAACAGTCCTGTTCGGAAAATAGGCCAAGTACGGTAAGTGTCATATAAGTGATGTAGCTCAGTAGGGTCAGTATCATTTGGAGCAAATAATTTATTTTTCTTTAATAGCTCAAGCATTGCTCTATCTGCCTCAATAGACTGGTCAAGGTATATATAAGATAGTACTAATAGCTTGTAGGCTTCAATTTGATCTTCCTTAATCATTTTATCCTTAGATATTGCATCTTCAATAAAGGGATGAATTTCGTGTACTCTACCTTGATCATACATTTGACGCACCTGCAGTAATATTTCAGCTGATTCAGAAGCTTTTTCATCAACTTTCGATACTTCTTCAACATCTTCTTGTGACCATCCTGATGTGCAAACAGATAAAAAAATTACTAATGTTAAAAAATATAGTCTTTTCATAATAGGTTAATTATGGCTAGTCTTTACATGTTTTTTCAAAAACTAAATCTTCTCCTACATAGGTTGCCCATTCTTTTTTAGTCATATTTCTTGTTAAATATTTCTCGCAAAGTATGCCAGACATATCATCCCTGTTGGTAGGAAAAACTTTCACTTGATTTCGTTCAGTACCAACAAGTATATTTGAATTGTCAGGACTAAAAGATAAAGATCGAGCCCATTGATCAAAGTCGGTAAGAGTGATGGGTTGATCGGTTAAATTATTGTTATTCCATAAACGTACTGTTTTATCGTTGCTTGCAGTTGCAATAAATTGATTATTGCTGCTAAACCTTATTGCGTTTACCAGAGCAGAGTGTCCCACCAATTGCTCCAAATTGGAAGTATCGTTAAGTCCAAATACTTTGACAGTACCATTTTCCTGTCCAATTGCTACTTTATTATTTTTGCTTATTGCAATTTGAGTAATTGTTGCTTTATTGTCATAGACAGTGGTAGGTGACATATTGTAAAATATACTATATTTAATCACTTTTCCTGAAGCGGTTGCTGTAACTAACCAATCTCCATCGTTTGTGATTACCATGTCTTGTATTCTGTCTTTACTTTGTATATCAGATAACAACACGCTCACTTTATCAAAATCGGTAAACTTTATGCTTGTGCCTCGATTATCCAATACATAGGCTCCTTGTTGGTCATTAGATACTAAGATTTTCCATACTTCTCCTTCAAATCCATTAATGCTCTTTGGCTGTGATTTTGAATTACTTAAATCTATTACGTCTATATAAGTTTTACCTTCAACCTCAGGATACTTACCTCCAGCAAGTAATAAATTTCTCTTTTCACTAATTGCCATAGAACGAATCAGGTGCTTATCTCTTTCAGGTATTAGTATATCTGACACACGGTTTTGTCCTTGTAAACTCCATCGTAGAATTTTTCCCTGAGTACCACCAGTATAAATTTTGTTATTCTTTATACTAGTTTCAACCGCACGAACAGAAGATTTATGACCTTTTAAATCTTTCACTAAAGGGTCATTATTTTCTTTGAGTGCATTATAAAGTCCATTATAGATATCGTTATCATACAATTCTCCTTTTTGTGCGACATTGAATAAGTAAGCTTGCTGTGCTAATAAACCCTTCAACTCCTTTTGTTCCTTTCCTAATTGTGTTGATTTTATGGCCATAGAAGAGGCAATTGCTAAATAGCGAAGTCTGTCGGCTATTTCTTTTTCTCTTCTAGCTTCTTCAGCACTCTTGGTCGCTTCAATAGTTTTGTTATCAGCAATTTTGGTTTTATCGTTTGCTATATTTTCTTGTATCTTAGCAATTTTCGCTTGTTTTATTGCCTCGGCCTCTTGTCGTAAAGCTTCTTCTGCACTTAGTTCAGCAGCAGTTTTTTGAGTTTGTGCCTCTTCATTAGCATTTTGAGCTTCTAATCTAGCTGCATCTGCCGCTTCTTTTTCTAATACTGCTTCAGCTTGAGCTTTTTTTGCTTTTTCTTCATTAGCAACTGCTTCAATTTGTGCGGCTATTGCAGCCTCTTTTTGTATGTCTGCCTCCGTTTTTTGTTGGAACGCATATAATAAAAACAGTAATGAAACTACAGTTGCACCACCCATGGTAAGTGCGGTTATTCTTGCTCGTTGTAATTGTCGTTTTCGTTGTAGTTCTTTAATTTTTTGTTCTGTATCAAATTCCTTTTTAGAATACTCTAAGAAAACCATGGTTCGCTCGAAGGCAGGGTGATACCTTTGCCCCCAAATTAGGGTAGGCTTGTGTTTTACTTGCCAGTTAAGTGCTAATTGTAAATCTGGTGGTCTCCATAATCCTGCTTTGCCTACTTGGTACATAGAAGCTGCATCTGCCAAACGCAAATACATTTGTACCGCTTCTGCTTCTTCGTCTACCCAGTTTTTTAATCGCACCCAAATACGCATAAGGCTTTCATGAGAAATATCAATAATACTATTTGAAGTAATAGTGATACCAAATGCGGGGGTTAATAATGAGCGACCTGGAGCTCTAAATTTATCTATTACTCCTATTACTTTGTCTTCAGAAACATCAAGAATAGAGGCAATATCATTAAGCTTAGTAGGTCGTCTTATTCCAAAGTTTTCTCCTCTTTTCTCGGTAATAGCTTTAAAAAGTACTTCACATATTTTCTTTTGTTCTTCATCCAATTCATCAAAGGCTTCATTGGCATGCATGGAGAGAGCTTCTTTCATGGTGCCTATGGCCTCGTAATGTTTAGAGTCAACAGGCTCACCTATATCTCCAAAATTAGTCCAATAGCTCCAAGTACGCATTAATGAGTGCTGTAGAATAGGAAGTTGATCAGGATTATCCCCTAAATCGTTCAATAACTGTTGGATCAACCTCTGTGTAATTTTTGCACCACCAACAGCTACAGGACCAGTGATAGCTTTTCGTTTTTGATCCCTAGTCATCTGTGGAATCAGGTAGTGGCTATCATTAATTTTTTTTGTTAGATCAGGAAACTGTGCACAATCTCCAATAAAATCCGATCGCATTGTGATAGCCACATATATAGGAGCATCAGCATAATTGGTAGCTTCTATTAGTAAATTTACGAAAGCCAATGTCTCATTTATCGACTCTTTGTTTTCACTGTCTTTAAATCGGAATAGTTCTTCAAATTGATCAACAAGTACTAAATAGTTTTTATCCTGCTCTCTTTTTGATTGCATTATTGCTTCCACTAACCCCAAAGAGCTACTTCTAAGCAATGTGTTTGTAATGGTATTTTTGATCTTTTTATCTTCTTCTTTAGCATCAATGAAATTGCCATCCTTTTCTAATATAGCATCAGCCAAATTATCTATAGGAGAGGCTCCAGGTCTAGTAACGATCACCTCCCAATTGGGACTTGTGTTGGTTAAAAACCCTCCATACAATATTGGAAGTACACCACAGTATATAAAAGAAGATTTACCACTTCCAGAAGGACCAATAACCCCTACAAATCGATTTTCAGAAAGTTTTAAGAGGACTTCATCGCTTTGACCTTCTCTACCAAAAAATAGGTGACTTTCGTCTATTTTAAATGGTCGTAATCCTGGAAAAGGATTCGACTCTATTTGTTGTGACTCAGTAGACATATCCTGTACTTCTTCGTCAATGATTTGCTCATCCATGACATTATCTATTTAGCACTTTCTAGAAAATACTGGAGAGATTCACTAATTTTCTTTTCTTCTCCAGATATTATTTCCACATCATTATTATAGTTTTCTTGATTAATTATTTCTCCAGGCATACCTATTATGGCTTTTCCTAGTATTGGTTTGTCCCTTCCAAACCCAGGAGCTTTCAAAATGTCTAATATTTTCATTTGTACCCATTGGTCGTTCACGTTACCTTTATATATGAGTGCTACATCGAAACTTCTTAAATTATCAATGTGTTTTTGACGTAGTTCCAATAATTCTCCTTCAAACTCAGGCAGAAGTACTTGAAATCCACTTTTTTCGATTTGAGATTTTATTTTCACCACCTCTTTTTCATCAGCTTTATTATGCATAATATAAACATGCTTTTTATCTGAACCTGTATTGTTATTTTTAAAACCAATAAGATTTTTTTCTATTAGCTCTTCACGAATAATATTTTTAAAGTCTTCCAAGGGGTTTTGTAATATTTCCGCACCCTCTAATGAAGAAGTATCTCTTTTTATATTCTCAATAAAAGCTTTTTGTTTTTCACTAATATTTTCAAGATTTGGAGAAATCCATATTAATCTTGAGAAATCTTTTTTAGCATCAGATTTAGCAATTTTAGAGCTTTTTTCCGCAGCTATTTTATTTTGAAGATCAACTACTGATCGTTCAGATCCTTCAGGTATTTCTCCATATGAATTACCAATTAAGTGAATTGATAAAGAGCTTTCTTCAATTTCTTTTGAGATGTTATTCTTTAAATCATCTAAATTTGTTGATAATGTATGATTTGGATATACATTATATCCATGACGCTGTAACTCCCTTCTAATGATGTTTTTTTGTATCACAAGGTCATGTCCAGTTTCAGCTAAATAAATTGCTTTGCGTTCAATAGAGGGTTTAATCTCAATTACGTTTGTTCCGCCTTTTGCACTTATAAGGTATTCGTCAATATCATAAACCAAATCAACCATACGCATCCAATAGTTCTTTTCAGCATCAGTACTAAAAAAATCTTTGTAGTCTTCTATTTCACCAGTTTCATAATTAATTTGATAAAACTCGTATCCTAAAAGGTTTTTTATTTTTGAAGGCTGATCATTAATAGGTACTGGATATTTTAATACTTTAAAAATAGATTTGTTCTTGCTCTTTGATGATAAATTGACATATGACTCAAGTGTGTCAAGACATACGCCTGAAGCCAAAAATGAACTAGTTAAAATTGGGATAAGAATAGTTGAATTTTCTAAATCATTTTTATCAATGTCTTCGGTGTCTGACTTCTGTAAAACATTTGGTTTTACCCCTTGAACCTGTGTTACCATGAGTTCAATAAATTTTTTAAAATTATCCACCCATAGAGATTCATTATCTGGTTGAGAGTAGAAGATTAGTATGTCGATATTTTTAGCCATTGATTATTTAGGTTATCAATTCTTTTTTTAAATTTTCACTTACTTTATCAATAAATTCTTGTGCAAGTTCATGTTGATTTGATAGCACACTATAAAAATCATTTAGATTAATTTCGAATAATATACTATCTACATTTGCTTTGATAGCATCTCCGTTATCAAGATGACCTAGTATAAAAATTTCACCCCAAACGTCTTTTTCTTTAAGTTCATGTATAGTTTTATTGTCGTTTTCTACCGAGCATTCACCACTGGCTATGATAAAAATCGGTTTTTTTTCATCATCAATATTTTCAAATAAAATTCGCTCGTCTTTATTAAGATGAATAGTTTTAATCTTATCAATCAATTCAGTTAGTAGGTATCCTTTCATGTTGGATAATACTGGAATGTTTTTTAAGAACATTCCTATTTCAATTTTCAAGAAAAAACCATCATCAAGACCATCAATAAGTTGATTTTTAGAAATGGAATCATCTAAAAAACGCTTATCTGCAATTGGTAAACGTTTAGATACCCGATCATAAGTTTCTCTATCTTTATGATGAAGTACCCATGCTGCTGTTTCTTTTAATAAAATATCTGGATTGAATAATTGAGCGATTAACCCTTTGCTTACTTCAAACTCTTCCATTTGAGCTAATGAATATAAAGCACAGGCTTTAGTCCATCGATTATTTTGATTGTAATCTCTATTGAGAATATAATTAAGCATTTGTACAGCATTGTAAGTTTGCCTAGGGTAGAATACTTGTAGCAGTTTTATTTTTTCATTGATATGAATATCATCTAATAGTGGATATAACCTAGGTTTAAGCTCTTGATCCACAAATAGGTCGAGAAGCTCAATTGCAAAGGCAATTCCTTCTGTAGTGCCTGAGTCAATATTTTCTTTTACTAGTTGTACAGAGTCTGGATCGTACAAAATTGACAACAACATGGTGAGGTGTTCAAAATTGGTGTCAATTTCTTCTTTTAATGCTTTTGAAAGAGGTTTAAAAGAATCTGCTCTAGGTAATTCACTATAAGCAGCTAAATTCCAAAAAGCCTTTCCCATTTCATGGTCTAAAAGACCATTGATAATGTTTATTTCACCCTCTTTAGCAGTATGATTATAGTAACGTAATGCATAAAGTACTTGTCGAACAATTTTGGCATCAGGTAAATCAATTTTTTCCCACAAAAGTTTAAGTGCTTTTTCCCCACCAATTCGGCTCATTATTTGGACAATTTTAAGCTTTACTACATCACTCTGACCTGAACGGTGAAATGCGGTTTCCATAATAGGTAGTGAAGGTTCACCAGCTTGTTTCAGTGCAGAGGACGCAGCATGACTAAACACAGGTGAATCAAGCATTTCAATGAGGATTGACCATGTTTCTTTTCTTTTCACTTTGCGTGAGGTAATTACTGCAACCATTTTCACTTCTGGATCAACATCACGAAGTAATTCCAGAAGTATAAATATATTATCGTCACTTATAAGCTTGCGTAGAAGTTTTGCAGCTAGTATTCTATCTTCTTGTTTTACAGATTTACTTAATTTCTGTAACCTTTCTGGTGTAATGGAGATAACTTCATTGTCTTCTATTTGACCCAATGCCTGATGTGCAAGCGTTCGTATTTCTGAATCACCTTTGTCGTATTCTAAATCGAGAGATTTAATTTTATTTTTTATATAATCTTGGACTCTTATTGAAGAATTATCCATCATCTTTAAAATGGAAGATTCAAATAATGAGGGCTCAAGACGCTCCATAAGTTTTAACCCATAGATAACTTTCTCATCTCTTTTACTATTTATTTCGTTTTCCAGAATCCTATTAATTGAATACTCTTTTTTAGCCCTGACTGTCGCCTGACTTTTGTTTCTCACTAAGGAATCTTGAAGAGTAAAACGATACTGATCATGCATTTTATTAGTGGCGAAATACCAAATAGTAAGTATTGGGATTAAGAATACAGTGATATGTAGTAACGTAAATATGCCTATTTCATTTATTAACAGGATTAGTGCCCCTGCAAATAGATATGCAAATGTATCTACTACACCCTCAATCTTAGTTTGCACATCAAATTTTATGTTTTTATCAACTGGTAAAAAGTATAATTTAAATGAAGGTCCATCTAGTGCATCTTTTATGGAGTCTATAAATAATTTACTTGCAGCTATGGCAGTGAAAAAATAAAAGAAAAAATCATTTCCTTCAGCGGTATACCCTAGGAATGAACCTGTAAGGATAGCTCCTACTGTAAATAAACCAATAAGCAGAGGGTTAATAATGAGTGAAACTCGTAACCCATATATTTCAATAATTTTATCGGTAATAAAAGTTTGAAATAAAAAACTAAAAATTACGACCGTAGCCTCAAAGTAACTAATGAATGTACCTAAATCTTGTTCCCTAGGATATTTATCAGTAGCTACATGTGCAAACGAATAATCAATAAATGTTATGGCTACCATGGATGCAATAACGAACACCGACATTAGCATCAAGTACCGGCTTTTAAATAATTCTTTGTAGGAGATAGCGTTTTTTACCGATTTATCTTTGTTGATAATGACTGATAGATGAACGCTAGAAACGATTATGATAAATACCAATAGATACCCAATAGCGGCAAAAAGACTTATAACAAGCAAATTATAAGTCTCCATTATATTAAGTAAAAATGGGATGGAAAATAAAGCAACAATTGAGGCGATAAGAGTACCTGTATCTATACTGCCAATAATCCTTTTAGACTGCCTTAAATCAAATATTCTACCAAAAATACCCCAGAATACGAGAAGAGATAAATAACCGAAAGGAGCTGCAAAAACAAACGCTATATAATAAAGATTACTTTTGTCATCTAGTAGATTATGCCCGATGCGAATACCTACAATTACTAATGTAATAAATATGAGTACGCCTAACCCTAGGTATTTAAAACTGATACGACTTTGGAGGAAATTGTAGATGATAGTGAGTATTAATCCAACAAATCCAGATGCTACAATGGCTACAGGTAAGTCAGTAGTTTCATCAAAGTTTGTTAAAAAAAGCGTGAATGAAGATACTTCAAATGTGGCAAGAAAAATCCCCATAAAAAACCCCATAATCAATAACAGATATACTCTGCTAGCTTCTTCAGGTTCAATGTTGAGAATTTTTAAAAGCTGTTTTTTCACAACTTGAGTATTGAGTTAGGAGGTAATAAAGTTATCTAAAATTAAATAAATATACTTAAAACCGACTCAAAAAGTCAAAAAATTACTTACATCATTTGCTTTTTAAAATACGCTTTAAAAAGCAAATGATGTAAGTAATTGATTATTAGTTATTTAATTATAATATATTAACTAATAATTTGGGAGAAATGTTCTTTTGTTTTTACCTTATTGATAATATTTTCGATGTTTCCTTGCTCATTTATTATGAAAGTAGTACGTACTGTACCCATGTACTTTTTACCATATAATTGCTTTTCTTTCCAAGTACCATATAGGTTATGAACAACTTTTTCAGTATCTGCTAGCAAACTAAAAGGAAGATCGAATTTCTTTATGAAATTTTGATGTCTTTTCTGATTGTCAGTGCTAACTCCTAAAATAATGTACCCATTGTTGGTTAGGGCATCAAAGTTATCTCTGAGGTTACAGGCTTGGTTGGTGCAACCAGGAGTATTGTCCTTTGGGTAGAAATATAATACTACTTTTTGACCTATATAATCTGATAGCTGTATGGGACTATCATTTTGATCTGGCACTTTGAAATTTGGTGCTTTGTCTCCTATTTTTAAACTCATAGTTATTTTATTATTGAAGTATAGATAGTCTCATTGTCTGCATTATCAGTAACAATCACTTTTATTATACCTTGTTCATTGTTAGATGAATTAAAGTCGACAGACCAAATTTGATTAGTTTTATAATCATAGTCCATCAATATCCATTTTTCATTTACTAAAACATTAAAATTTTTAATTCCCGATAGATCATCCTTAATCTTAAATTTTAAATTTGATTTAGATAATGTGATAGGTGTAATACTTGGAGCTATTGAGTCGGTAAGTAAAGTATATTCACCAAACTCTCTTGTTGAGAAATGAAATTGATGTTCTTTCCATACACCTCCTGAAAAGCTATATTTATTTTCTGAAATTTTATAGGCATGTGTCTTATTTACATCAAAATTTTTGTTAGAAAGAATTGTTAAATCAATGCTATTTCTTAAAGGATATAGTTTAGGATTTCCAATACTAAATATTTCCATGGTAGAGTCAGCATTGTAATAATTATCAGTTGAGTAATATATAGTGTCGAATAGAGAGTTTTTTCTAAAATGCGTTTTAATTTTATCATCATAAAAATCAAAAACTGTATTGGGAGGTACTTGTTCTTGAGGGTTCATAACTATTAAGCTATCACATAAGTCAATACTTTGTATTGAAGAATTATTCATTTTCCAAAGGTAGGTGAAGTTGTTATTGTTGACATACTTTGGAGAGATGGAGTGATTGTTGTGAGGTGATAGAATTTGTATAGTTGAATCCTTATTATTGTTCTGAATAACAAGTACATTATTTAGTTGAGAAATTTTTTGAGTATCAATTTGTTGAGTAGTATTGAAAGTAGGAGAAGTGCATTTTAAAACAAACTCAAATATGGACTCATTTCCATAGACATCTGAAATCTTGACTAAAGCATTATATATGCAGCTTTCATCAAATATAAATTTCCCTTTATGTTCGTTAGTGTTGTAGATGTCTAGCATATTGCCATTATCTATATACATCTTATGGAACTTGTTACCAGTTTCTATGTACCTCTCATAATTGTAATGTACTAGTATATTTCGCTGAGTAGAAAATTTAAGGCTATCAATTTTTTGATTAAACACGAGATCATTACCAATATAAAAATCTATTTCTGATATACCACATTTGAAGTTCACCCCATCTAGTTTGTCATAGGTAAGTAATTCAAAACCTATTTTACCAAAAACTTCTATAGTGTCTGGTGCATTATATCTTACTTTTGATTTCTGTTCTATTTCTATTTCTTTACGTTGAAAGATACCGTTAACACGGCTATCTATGGTAAATGGCAAAATGGCCAACTTTTTTACTATTGGAGAAGTGGAGTCTTTAATTTCTTCAAAATTATACTTTAAAGGGTTAAGAATAACATGGTTTTTATCCCTTATTTCGAAATGTAAATGTGGACCTCCAGAAGACCCACTATTTCCAGAATAAGCAATAATGTCTCCTTTTTTAAATATAAGGTCGTTTTTGTTAGGGAATAATTTAACATGAAGACTCTTTTCTGCATATTGTTGATTCTGAGTATATTTAGTAATATCTTCTGTAAACTTTTCTAAATGAGCGTATACGGTTATTTCACCATTTGGGTGTGATATATATAGAGCTTTTCCATAACCTCCTTCACTTATTGATATTCTGGAAATATAACCATCTGCAGCTGCATAAACAGGTAAACCCTTTCTTCCTCCAGTACGTATATCAAGTCCAGCATGAAAATGAGATGTACGTAACTCCCCCATATTACCTGCTAAAGTATTAGGTTGGTTGGGGCGTATGGGGAACATATAATAGTCCTCCTCTCCAATGGGGGGGCTAAATTTTGGAGGTTGACCAACTAATTGATATACAATCAGTGAAAAGAGGAGTGTTATTACCTTACTTAACTTCAAAATCAAACATTTTTTTATTTTCAATATAACCCGTTAGCTGATCTCCAATTTTTACTGGACCAACACCTTTTGGAGTACCAGTAAAAATATAATCACCTTTCTTTAAAGTGAAAAATTTTGATAAATATGAAATAATATAATCGAAGTTAAAGAGCATGAAACTAGTATTGCCTTTTTGACGAATTTCATTATTTACTTCTAAGTGAAAATTAAGGTTGTTGATTTCCTTTATTTCTTGAATAGGGAAGAAATTTGATATAGGTGCTGCTCCATGAAAACCTTTTGCAATCGTCCATGGAAGGCGTTTTTCTTTTGCCTTTGACTGTAAGTCACGAGCGGTAAAATCTATTCCAAGTCCCACATGGTCATAATATTTATGAGCAAATTTTTCATTAATATTTTTGCCTTTTTTAGAAATTTGTAATACTATTTCAACTTCATGATGAACATCATTAGTGAAGTCAGGGTAATAAAAAGCATCATTATTTCTTAAAAGTGAAGTGTCAGGTTTGGTGAAAATTACAGGTTCATTAGGTCGCTCATTTTTGAGTTCCTCTATATGTTCAACGTAATTTCTTCCAATGGCATAGATGTTCATAGATTATATAAATTATTATTTGAGCAAATATATTAGTAAATGATATATAGTAACCAATCTATTAAATATTGTTGACTTATTTTCACTTTAATATATATGTTCAAGTCTTAATAATGGTAACCAAATTGAATATTAATTGAATTTTTCTACTTTTATGCATTGAGCTTTAATTAAACATAATAAAACATGAGGATAGCATTCGTATTTTCTATTCTTTTTCTTACTACATTTAATAGTAATGCACAAACGGATTCATTAGAACTTTCTGGGCAGTTTCTAGAACAAGCTGATGAAATTTATCGTAATCAAAGGGAAGCAATTTTGATTGCCAAAGACATGTATGTAATGGCTGCCGATTATGCCCCAGATGATGTTAGGGCTAATTGGATGGCAGGTAGATTATATGTCGAAACCATAAATAAAGCACAGGCACTTCAATACTTTCTAAGGGTAAAGGCACTTGATTCTAAATATCGTTTTGATATCGATTATCAAATTGGTTTAGCCTATCAGTACGGGTTTGAATTTGATATGGCTATAAAACATTTTGAACTATATAGTAAAAAATATTATGCCCAATCAAAATATCGTGGAAAGGATAAAACAAGGATAGATGTTGTGAAAAGAAAGATTGAAGAATGTAAAAACGCTAAACTTATTGTGAATCGTCCAGCTCAGTATTCATTGGTTAATTTAGGGGAAAACATTAATTCTCCATGGCCAGATTATGCACCTATTATTAATGAAGATGAAACGGTAATGATTTTTACCTCAAGGCGGCAAGAAGATAATACTAGTGCAGATGTTGATGCTGATAATTTTTATTTTGAAGATGTATTTATTTCACGGAAAGAAGGAGGTAAATGGGGTGTGGCAAAGAATATTGGATCACCAATTAATACATCATTTCATGATTCTAGTATTGCTCTGTCTAAGGATGGAAATAGGTTGTACATATATAAAGATACTGGAGGAGGAGATATATACTATAGTGATTTTATAGATGGGAATTGGACCAAACCTAAATTTTTGAGCAGTAAAATTAATTCATCTTCTTATGGAGAGCTTTCTATTACAGAGAGCCCTAATGGTGATGTTTTATTGTATAGCTCTGAACGACCTGGTGGAGAAGGAGGAATTGACATACATATGATATCAAAAAACTCGAAAGGAGAATGGTATAAAACCAAAAGTTTAGGTTCAGTGATTAATACAAAAGGTGATGAAGATAATCCATTTTTAGACTATGATGGAAAAACCTTGTACTTCAGTAGTAACGGTCATAAAGGCTATGGTGGTTTTGATATATTTAAATCTGTTTTCGATAGTGTTACTATGACTTGGTCTAAGCCCGAAAATTTAGGGTATCCTGTTAATACTCCTGATAATGAGCTTTCTTTTCATCCCACAAAAGATGGAAGAAGAAGTTACTTTGCTTCTGTAAGAGAGGGGGGAGTAGGGTTTTCTGATATTTTTATGGTGAACTATCATGGGGAAAAAGGTTCAGATAAAGAGCAATTAATTGTTTCAATTGATGATTTGATTAAAGAGAGCAAACAGAATGATATTGGTGGAGATACGCCTACAAAGGAGAATAAGGTTGCCATACCTTTTGAAGAACATGAGGTGGAACTAATTAGTATCACACATCAAATTTATTTTGATGCTAGTCAAAGTTATATTCAACAAAATAACCAGATAGAACTAAATAAAATCATTAAAATGATAAAAAAGCATAATAATTTACGCATAGATGTTTCTGGTTATGCTTCTATGGATGGTAATCCAAAATATAATCTAGATTTATCACATAAAAGAGCAATGATTGTATTTAACTATTTAACAGAAAATGGTGTTGAAGATGACAGAATTGTAGCTAAAGGTTACGGCTCGCTGCCAAATGCAGAAGGAGGTGATGGTACTGAGAACAGAAGAGCAGATGTGAAAGTAATAGCTACAAAAAATGTTGCTGATAAGCCGTGATCTATATGCTCCTATTAATTTGATCACTTGCTGTTGTAGGGTTTGTTTGTAATATTCTTTGCTTATTTTTTGAATAAATAAATGCCAGTCCAAAGATAATTCCACCAGTAGTAGCCATTGCTCCTGCAATAGATCCGTTTAGCCAGACAGCTAGATAATATCCGCCAAATGAGAGTAAAACTCCTACAAAAGCAGATATATAAAGCATTTTTCTGAAATTATTGGTAAGTAAATATGCAGTAGATGCTGGGGTTACTAATAAAGCTACAACTAGTATTGCCCCTACCGATTCAAAAGAAGCAACAGTTGTAATAGAAACTGCTCCCATAAGCAAATAATGCCAAATTGTTGTAGAAATACCCAAAGCTACTGAAAGGGCTGGATCAAAAGTAGTGATGAGCAATTCCTTATATCCTAACCAAATAAAAGTAATGATTATTAGTAGTACGGTGCCTGAAATGTAAACTGAACGTGGCCCTAAGTTTATCCCATTTTCAGTTATCCATAAATCTAATGGCACATAAGCAATTTCTCCATATAGAACACAATCTTGATCGATATCTACCTGACCAGTATATGAAGACACTAAAATAACCCCAATGGCAAATAGCCATGTAAAAGTGACACCAATAGAGGCATCTGTCTGAAGTTTTCCTTTGCGATGAAAAAATTCAATTAAAAAAGTTGATAAAACACCTAATAAGCCTGCACCAATAAGCATGGGGATAGAGTCACGACTCCCTGATATTAAAAAAGCTAGAACTATTCCTGGGAGTACTGAATGAGATATTGCGTCACCTATCATGGTCATTTTTCTTAATACCAGATAGCAGCCTAATAACCCACATGAAATAGCTACTAGTGAACCAGTTAATATTATCCAAAAAGCATTCATATTATATAAATAGTATAGAAGTTAGTCATTGTAGGTTTTTAAACTTGTGTAGAATTATTCTTAATTTTATTCTTTTGGTATGGTATTTTAGAATCATGAGGATCTAACTCTGGATATTCGAGTAGTTGCTCTAATCTAGATTCAAGTTCAGGAGTTAAAAAGTGTTCAATAGTATCTGCATCATCATGTACATGATCTGGAGCTATTCTTAAATATTTTGTAAGATAAGTTTCCCATAGTCGATGTAATTTAACCGTACGTTGACCTTTGTTTTTACCCTCTTTTGTAAATTGCCATGTACCACTTTTGCTCTCCATATAGCCTTGCTTTTTTAATCTTTTAAGTCCCTTTTTGAGTACTGATGTATTGAATGGCCTTCTCTGTATTATATCTTCAATAGTTCTATTTGTGTAATATTCTTGATCTTGTTCACCAAGTTGATATAAGCTTTTAAGAATGTTTTCGTCATTAATTTGTTGTACTACGTTTCGTTGTTTTATAGCTCGAGATATAATTCCTTTTTTAGGTGCAAAAAAGAATGAGATAAATGCGATTGTTGAGATTACCACAACAATCCAAGGACCAGTCGGCATAGCAGGAGCAGCATAAGAAACAAAAGCACCCGATAAGCCTGAAAAAGCTCCAAAAATAGCAGCGAGAAGTATTAACACTTTAATTTTATCAGTCCAAAAACGAGCTGCAGCTACTGGTGTAATCAGCATTGCTGCCATTAATACTATTCCTACAGCCTGGATTCCTATTACTACTGCCATCACTGTGAGTGTAGTAAGTATAAGTTCAATTAACCGAATAGGCATGCCTATGGTTTTTGCAAAATCTTCATCAAAAGCTAGTAATGTCAATTCTTTAAAAAACAGATATACTACAATTAATAAAATTAAAGCTACTATTGTAAATGTAACTAAATCGGAACCTACTAATGCGGCTGCATTTCCAAACAGAAAGTGATCTAAACCAGTTTGTTCTGCATTACCAGATTTTTGGATGATGGTAAGTAATAAAATCCCAATACCAAAAAACACAGATAAAATTAGAGCTATGGCACTATCTTCTTTTATTTTACTTTTCGAAGTAATTAAATCTATAATAATAAGAGATAGCCACCCAGTAATAAAGGCTCCAATAATTAAATATAAAGGGTTCTTATCTCCTGAAAGCATAAATGCAAGGCAGATGCCTGGTAAAATAGAATGAGAGACCGCATCGCCTACAAGTGCTTTTCTTTTTAGAAAAGTAAATGTCCCTACTATGGCAGCACTGGAAGTTAAAAGCATAGATCCAATAGTAACATAGATAACGTTGACGTTGTTAAAAGAAAAAAAATCTAAAATTGTTTCCATTTATTTGTTAACTTTTTTCTCACGATTTGGTAATTCATTTTGTTTTAGTAAGTCAGCTACTTCAGTTAATAGTGTTAGTTTTCCTCCATATGTTTCTTCTAATAATTCATGTGTAAATGCTTTATTTGTAGGGCCAGAAGCTATTAAACGAGTGTTTAATAAGATTACCCAATCAAAATATTGTGTTACAGATTGTAGATCGTGATGTACAACTACCACAGTTTTATTATCCGATGACATTTCTTTAAGCAGTTGGATTATTGCTTTTTCAGTGGCTGCATCAACACCAGCAAAAGGTTCGTCCATAAAGTATAAATCTGCCTGCTGTGCCAGTGATCGTGCTAGAAATACTCGTTGCTGTTGTCCTCCTGATAGTTGTGAAATTTGACGATGAAGATAATTTTCCATTCCTACTTTCCGTAAACTATCTATAGCTACTTCTTTATCTGCTTTTCTAGGTCTTTTAAAAAAGCCAAGTTTACCATATCTCCCCATGAGTACGATATCTAAAACAGAAGCGGGAAAATCCCAGTCTACAGATTCTCTTTGTGGCACATAGCTTATTTGATTACGAATGTCCTTTATGTCTTGATCGAACATTTTTACAAATCCACTACTTTGGGGAACTAAATCTAACATCGATTTTATTAAAGTAGATTTTCCAGCACCATTAGGGCCAATAATACCTATCAATTTTCCTTTTGGTAATGTGAGATCAATATCCCAAAGTACAGGTTTCTTATCATAAGAAACAGTAAGATCGTGTACTTCAATTATTGGATTTTCTACCTGTTCGATCATGTTATTATTTTAATGCATTAGTAATTGTAGTAACATTTTTATTCACCATACCTATATATGTGCCTTCAGGAGTATTCTTTTCCCCCATTGCATCTGAATAGAGGCTGCCACCTATCAATACTTTAAACCCTTTATTATTACACCCTTCTACTACAGCATTAATAGCTTTTTTTGAAACAGAAGTTTCTACAAAAACTGCTTTTATTTGTTTTTCAACAATAAAGTCAACCAAATCAGTTATATCTCTTAAACCAAATTCTGATACTGTAGAAATACCTTGAAGTCCTTTTACTTCAATGCCGTATGCGTCTCCAAAATATTCGAAGGCATCATGAGCAGTGATTAATATTTTTTGTTGATCTGGAATTGTAGCTATGGAATGTGTAACCTTTTGGTGAAGTGAATCAAGCTGATCTAAAAAAAGGTTGGTATTATTTTTATAATAATCAGCGTTGGCAGGATGTAGATTTTGTAATTCAGTGCTAAGGTATTGAACAACTATTTGCCATAACGATACATCAAACCAAACATGTGGATCATAAGCATTTTTATATTGGGTGCTATTTCTTATTTTTTCTTTAGGTATACCTTCACCTCCAGCTATTACAGGTCGTAGTCTTCCTAGGTTTTCTAACACTTCACCCATTTTGCCTTCTAAATGTAGTCCATTATAAATGATGATGTCAGCATTTGTAAGTTGAGTAAGATCTCCTTGTGAAGCTTTGTATAAATGCGGATCAACTCCCGGCCCCATTAACGCACTAACTTTAGCCGAATCACCAACAATATTTTCAACAGCATCGGCTAACATTCCAGTTGTAGTGACGATTATAGGAAGAGAAGAAGTTGATTTTTTTTCATTGCTATTACAATTGCTAAAAATTATAATTGAAAGGATCAATATTTTTAAAATTTTTCTTTTCATGACTCTGAAATCAATATATTTTCTGATACTTGTTTTGATATAGAAATGGTTCTTTTGTTATCGATAATTATTTCATTAGATCCATCAAAATCCACCTTGTCTAATACTTTAATTTTCGCTCCGATATAAGCACCAATTTTGTCCAAATATTGAAGAAAAGGAGAGGAGCTATCTTTGACTGAAACTATGATGCCTTCATGACCAATGTTAATCTCATTGATTGGGATTTGTGGCGTAGCTTTGTACTCTCCATTTTCATCTGGAATCGGATCTCCATGTGGGTCGTATTTTGGATAACCCAAGAATTCATCAAGACGCTTAATAAGCAGTGAGGATTTAATGTGTTCTAACTGCTCAGCTACTTCATGAACTTGATCCCAGTTGAACTTCATTTTTTCCACTAAAAACACTTCCCATAAGCGATGTTTTCTAATAACCAATAAAGCAACTTTTTTACCTTCTTCCGAAACATTTACTCCTTTGTATTTTTGATAATTTACAACATTTTTTGAAGCCAACTTTTTCATCATATCTGTTACTGATGCAGCCTTAGTTTTGAGGTTATCAGCAATTGCATTTGTAGTTACTTCAAGTTTACCACCTTTAGATAAATGATATATTGATTTCAAATAATTTTCTTCTGTATAACTTAGGTTCAACATCAGTATTACATTATGTGATTTTTTATCAATTATTTTCAAAAATATACATTTTAGACATATCTAAAAATATTTTTTGATATTATTTAAAAATATTAAATATCATTGATTTAGATAATATATGGGTATAATATTTCTAAACTAAGTTTAGTTTTAGGTATGTCTAAAACTAATAATTTGTAATAAAGAAGGTGTTTTTTGATATCTAAATATAGAACAGTAGCTGTTTATGACTAATTATCACTGTAATATATAATTATAAAATACTTCATGTATATATATTTATATAATTGATTAATAAATACTTATGATATGATATAATCAATTATTTTAAATAATTTTTCCTCCTCTTTTAGCCATAAAAAATCGCTTCCTACTCCATTTGGATAGAAAGAGATATTTTTCATTTTATTAAGGATATCTTCACTATTTATTTCTTCAAAATTCACTGTAATTGATGCGTTATATTTATCACATAAGCTTTCCCATTCTTTATGATCTTGTATTAATATAGGAAGTTCATAAGTGAGATACTCGTAGAGTTTTGTTGGTGTAGTATTGATTGTACTTTTGTTTAGTGGGTAATAAATAATGCCAAAGTCTGATTGCCTAATTTCTGTTAAAATACTAGTATGATTTATTAAATATTCACCACCTTTAAGTGTTATAAAATCGTTATGAAATATTTCTTTTTTTATTCTTTTAATAGTTCTTGTTTTAGGAGTATATCCAATTATAGTTAATCTTATTTTTTCATTTATTTCATGAAGCTTTTTAGCTAATTCTATAGCACCAAATACACCTGTACTTTCAGCTAATGTGCCACTAAAAATTAGTTTTATTTCGTCTATATTTTTAGATTTTTTTATTGGTATTGAGCTGTCAATTTTACATTTATTTTCCAGTATCGTATATCGTTTTTTTATAAAGCTTATCTCTTTAGGATAGTGCTTTTCAGCTAATAAAAAATGATCAATAAATGAAGAAGTGAAGTACTCTTTTCCTCGTACATAAATGGCAAGTATTGGACGAAAAATTTTTGGAAAAGAATCCGTAAACTTTAGGTTGCGATAGTAGTTTTCTTGAACGTCATATATCACTTTTGATTTATGCAATATTTTGTAAAACATTGTAGGGAATAATAGCTCATGTGTGTTAATAATTATTAAATGTGGAGATATTTTTTTGAGATGTTTATAATATTTATATCCGCAAAATATTCTTGCAAAACTTAATCTTTTAAAATTAAATATGGGATGAAATGTGATTTTGGAATACTTCTCTACGGTATTTGATTGAAAGCCTATTATATTTACATCATAATGGCTGGTAGAAGCTAATGATACACCTATTTTTTCGTACATCCGAGTGTCGTTTATGGGTTTTAATACAGAAGCTAATACCACCTTTTTTTGATACATATATAACAATTTAGAAATGCCGATTAAATTAATTGAAAGTGCTTGGGAAGATAGAAGTTTATTAGAAAATAAGGAAACTATTGATGCGATAAGACATGTTGTCGAAGAATTAGATAAAGGTTTAATTCGTGTAGCATCTCCTCATCAAGATGGAAGCTGGACTGTAAATGAATGGGTTAAAAAAGCTGTGATACTATATTTTCCAATTCAAAAAATGGAAACTATTGAAGTAGGACCTTTTGAATTTCATGATAAAATTGCGCTAAAAACAGACTACAAAAAGTTGGGTATAAGAGTCGTACCTCATGCAGTTGCAAGATACGGTGCCTATATTTCTAAAGGAGTAATAATGATGCCTTCTTATGTTAATATTGGTGCTTATGTAGATGAAGGAACTATGGTTGATACATGGGCAACTGTGGGTAGTTGTGCCCAAATTGGAAAAAATGTCCATTTAAGTGGTGGTGTAGGAGTAGGTGGTGTATTAGAACCTATTCAGGCAGCACCAGTTATAGTTGAGGATAATGCATTTATTGGCTCTCGCTGTATTCTTGTTGAAGGTGTTAGAATTGGAAAAGAAGCAGTTCTTGGAGCTAATGTAGTTTTAACAGCAAGTTCTAAAATTATTGACGTAACTGGTGATGAACCTGTTGAAACAAAAGGATATGTGCCTGAACGATCAGTTGTTATTCCTGGTTCTTATACTAAAAAATTTCCAGCTGGAGATTATAACGTCCCATGTGCATTAATCATAGGTAAACGCAAAGCGAGTACGGATAAAAAAACATCTCTGAATGATGCTTTAAGAGAAAATAATGTATCTGTCTAAATTTTGGCACTTACTTTGATTATACTTTAATGTATAAACTGTTGGTATGATGAAAAAAACACTCATATATATTATGCTCATTTTAGTTTTTAGTGCATTTCAAAGCGCTACTCATGAAGCAGAATATATACCAGTAAATAATGATAGTTTTGGTCTGGGAGAAGAGGTAGTGTATAAAATGAATTTTGGTGTTTTTACTGTAGGAAAAGGGAAAATAAAAATTCATCCAACCATTCATAATGTTAATTATAGAGGGTGTTATAGAATTGATATTTGGGGTAAAACTAGTGGAATGGTTGATTGGCTAGCCCAAGTTGATGATAATTGGGGTGCTTATGTGGACACAGCTGCATTAGTACCTCATATTGAATATAGAAGATTGAAGGAAGGTAATTACCGAAGAAATGAAATTGTAAAATTTGACCATTCTACAGATAACATTGAGGTAAAATTAGTAGATAAGAATACAGGTAAATTTAAAGAACCCATGTATTATGCTGCTCCTGATAATGTTCGAAGTATATTAAGTGGGCTACTTTATATGCGCTCACTTAGTTTAGATACAGTAAACGTGGGAGATACATTAAATATAGATGGTTTTTTTGAAGATTCATTTTATGATATGGATATCATATATGATGGTAAAGGTAAATTGAAAACCAAAGCAGGAAACTTTAATGCGATAAAGCTAGTACCAGTAGTCCCAGATAATAAGATATTTAATGGAGAAAATTCTATCACAGCATGGTTTTCGGATGATAAAAATAGAATTCCTTTAAAAGTAGAAGCAGACATGTTTATAGGTAGTGCGGGAGTTGAAATAATTAGCTTCAAAGGATTGAGAAATCCTGTTAATGCTTATATGGAATAGATATAAAGCATGGTGCTTACTTATTTATTAGCAATACTTGTACAGCTTAAAGTACATTAGCCAAAGCCTTAATAGCGCGTGAGTGTTGTTTCACGAAAGGATTACTCAAATCCCAAACATATCCAGCTAGTACTGAGCATATTTGCTTTTTCATCAATTCATTTTCTTTAGGAGTGAAAAATATTTTTTGTAGAGATCCATCGTACCAGCTAAGCACAAAGCTTCTAAAAACATCAACACCTCTTATTATATATTCTGCATACTCTTTTTCCCAGTCTACATTTTCTCCTTTAAGTTTTCGAGATATTAAATCTGCTGCCAATGCTCCAGATTCTGTTGCAAAAGTTACCCCCGATGAAAAAACAGGGTCTAAAAACTCTGTTGAATTTCCTGTTAATGTAAATCCATTCCCATGTAATTTGGAAACAGCGGCTGAATAACCTGTAATTTGTTTGGGCTCAAAAACAAAATTCATATTACCAAATCTGTCGGAAAGTTGCGGAATCTCTGAAATCCACTTTTTTAACTGTTCTGATGCATCACCTTCAAATCGATTAATATCTTCGGGACTGCCAACTATTCCTACAGAAGTTACATTGTCAGAAAAAGGAATAATCCATATCCAAATATCTTGCTTATAAACAATAATGGTAATCCTATTACCGTCAATTCCTTCAGGTCGATTATTATCTTCTATATGAGAAAACAATGAGGTGCGTACAGGGAAATCAGAGGGTTTATCAAGCTGCAATAAGCGAGGTAATACTCTACCATATCCACTTGCGTCAATAATATGTTTAGCTACTATGTGTTTTTGATTTCCATCCTCATTTTTAACTGTAGTTGTTGATATGCCATTGTCATCAATTTCAACAGCTATAACTTCTGTTTTGTAGTCTATTGGTACTCCTTTTCGTTCTATCTCTTTTGCCAAAACATGATCAAACTGATCTCTCTTTACTTGCCAAGTCCAGTTCCATCCTTTTGAATATTGTTCTGAAAAATCAAAATCACAGCTATTATTATGATCGACAAATTTTGCCCCAAATTTTTCTTGAAACCCTTGCTTTTTCACCGCATCTAGAAGACCAGCTTTTTCCAAGTTGTCCATACAGCGAGGTAATAAGCTTTCTCCAATCACAAACCTTGGGAAAGTTTGTTTTTCAACTATTTTAGTAGAAATATTATTTTTGTTAAGTACACCAGCAGCAACTGTTCCAGAGGGGCCTGCCCCAATTATTAATACATCTATTTCCTCAGTTTGCTTTTCCATAAAAAAGTGATATTTTCTTATTTAATAACTTATTCATTAGCTACAAATAACTAAATTTTGTCTAATAGAAACTAATAGAAAGAATTTAAATAAGTATTATGTTGCTTTATAGCATCAATATGATTTTTTTTGCCACCATTGTAATTTAGTTTTTTCAAACTATATTTTTAATAGACAGCTAGTATAACATGATTGAAATTGGACATGCATCTTTAAATCTTCAGGAAGTTAGTGATATTATTTTTGGAGGAGAAAAGATTGAGTTTTCTGGAGAAGTACTGAATAAGGTAAATGAAAGCTATTATTTTCTTGAAGAATTTTCTAAGAATAAGGTGATATATGGTATCAATACTGGTTTTGGACCAATGGCTCAATACAAAATAGATGAGGCAGATCAGGTAAATTTACAATACAACTTAATTAGAAGTCATTCTTCAGGATTTGGAAAACATTTATCACCTGACTATGTAAAAGCAGCGATGATTGCTCGTTTGAATACTTTATCGTTAGGATATTCTGGTGTAAATGTTACAGCTATTGAAGTTTTAAAGGAACTAATTAATAATGATGTTACTCCATTAATATTTGAGCATGGTGGAGTTGGAGCTAGTGGAGATTTAGTACAGTTGGCACACTTGGCTTTGGTAATGATAGGGGAGGGTGAAGTAATATATAATGATGAAATTCAAGATACATCAGTTGTATTTAAAAAATTAGGTATTAAGCCAATGCAAATAAAATTACGAGAGGGACTGGCTGTGATGAATGGTACTAGCGTAATGACGGGTATAGGAATTATTAATGCTATTTATGCAAAAAGAGCAATAGAATGGTCGCTGGCTTGCACAATCATGATATGTGAGATGGTTGATTCTTATGACGATTATTTTTCCAAAGAACTTAACCAATCAAAAAAGCATGTTGGGCAACAAGAGGTAGCTCGTGTTTTGTACGATGAAATAACACAAAGTAGTTATATACAAAAAAGAGAACAGCAACTTTATAATGGAGATTTAGAGGAGAAATATTTTGAAGACAAGGTACAAGAGTACTACTCGTTGAGATGTGTGCCACAAATAGTGGGTACAATTTTGGAAACTGTAAATCAAAGCCAGAAGTTACTTATCGAGGAAATAAACTCTGCTAATGATAACCCTATTGTAGATGTGAGTGCTCAAAATGTATTACATGGTGGTAATTTTCATGGAGATTATGTTTCTTTTGAAATGGACAAATTAAAAATTGCTATTACTAAATTATCCATGTTGGCTGAACGTCAATTAAACTTTTTAATGAACCCACAGTTAAATGGGCTATTAACACCGTTTGCTAATTTGGGTAAGTTAGGGTTTAATTTTGGAATGCAGGGAGTGCAGTTTACAGCTACTTCTACCACTGCTGAAAACCAGATGCTTTCCAACCCTATGTACATACATAGTATTCCAAATAATAATGATAATCAGGATATTGTAAGTATGGGAACTAATGCTGCTACTTGTACGAAAAAGGTTATTGATAATACTTTTGAGGTGTTAGTTATTGAAATGATAAGTATTGTTCAGTCACTCGATTTGTTAGGAAAAACAGAAGGATTATCACCTAAAGCAAAAGACACCTATACTAAAATAAGAAAAATAGTTCCCAAATTTATTGATGATTATCCTATTTATAAGGATTTGAAAAAAGTTAAAAAATTCATGCTAAATAATTCACCACTAGAAATATAGTATGCATGCATAAATAATTATTACGTTTTTTTATGAATGAAATACATTTTAATATATTTTCGAATCAAATTAATTTAATATCAATTATATGAAGTACGCATTAGTGACAGGAGGATCAAGAGGTATAGGGAAGGCGGTTTGTGTTCAATTAGCTGAATTAGGACATAATATTTTAATAAATTATAATTCTAATGAAGCTGCAGCCGAAGAAGTAAAAAAAATAGTAGAGGAAAAAGGTGTGAAATCTCAATTATTGAAATTTGATGTGTCAGACAGGAAAGCTACTAATAGTGTGATGACAGATTGGTTTACAAGTAATCCTGATGATCAATTAGAAGTATTAGTTAATAATGCGGGTATTCGTAAAGATAATTTACTTCTTTGGATGGAAGATGAGCAGTGGGATGATGTGATTAACATTAGTTTGGGTGGGTTTTACAATGTGACTAAGGTTGCAATAGGAGAAATGATAAAAAATAAAGGAGGTAGGATAGTTAATATTGTTTCTTTATCTGGAATTAAAGGCATGCCAGGCCAAACCAATTACTCGGCAGCGAAAGCAGCAGTAATTGGTGCAACCAAAGCTTTAGCTCAAGAAGTTGGAAGAAGAAAAATTACGGTTAACGCAGTAGCTCCTGGATTTATTAAAACTGATATGACGGAAGATATTGATGAAAAACAGTTTAAGGGACTAATTCCATTGAAACGATTTGGAACTGCGGAGGAAGTAGCTCAATTGGTAGGATTTTTAGCTTCTCCTAACTCAAGCTATATTACTGGAGAAGTAATATCTATAAATGGTGGATTATATTAAAGTATAATGAGTAGAGTAGTAATTACAGGCATAGGAATTTACTCCACTTTAGGTGTAAATCTTGAAGAGGTTAAAAATTCGCTATATACAGGTAAGTCAGGAATTGGGATAGACCCAGATCGTGATGCTATTGGGTTTAGATCTCCACTTACTGGAGTAATTCCAAAACCTAATTTAAAAGAATACTTAAAACGTAGGGATCGAGTAGGTTTACCCGATCAAGGGGAGTATGCATATTTATCAACTTTAGAGGCAATGAAAATTGCAGGTATAGATGAAGATATGTTGTTGAAAGAGGACGTAGGAATTATTTTTGGAAATGATAGTTCAGCAAAATCAGTAATAGAAGCCTCCGATACAATTCGTTTAAAAAAGGATACAACATTAACTGGAAGTGGTTCTATTTTTCAATCTATGAATTCCACTGTAACAATGAATCTTTCAACTATTTTTAAATTGAGAGGGATAAATTTTACGGTAAGTGCAGCTTGTGCTAGTGGTTCGCATTCAATAGGACTAGGCTATTTATTGGTGAAACAAGGATTGCAGAATAAAGTTATTTGTGGAGGAGCACAGGAAATTAATTATCAATCCATGGGTAGTTTTGATGGTTTAAGTACTTTTTCTATGCGAACAGATGCACCTGAAAAAGCTTCCAGACCTTTTGATAAAGATAGAGATGGGCTTGTACCAAGTGGAGGAGCTGCTACAGTAATTATTGAAAGTTTAGAGTCAGCTCAAAAAAGAGGTGCAACAATATTAGGTGAAATAGTAGGTTATGGGTTTTCTTCAAATGGAGACCACATATCGCGACCCAATGTTGAGGGGCCTGCAAAATCATTGGAGATGGTTTTAAAACAAGCCCAACTTACTCCTAAAGATATACAATATATTAATGCGCATGCTACATCAACTCCTATAGGTGATTTGAATGAGGCGAAAGCAATAAAAAGTATTTTTGGAGATGCAAGACCCTATTTGTCATCTACCAAGTCAATGACGGGACATGAAATGTGGATGGCAGGAGCAAGTGAAATTGTCTATTCGTTGTTAATGATGAAAAATGGTTTTATTGCCCCAAATATTAATTTAAATACCCCAGACGATGAAGTTAAAGATATTAACTTTGCGTACGAAACAGTTAATACAGAGTTTGATACATTTCTTTCGAATTCATTTGGGTTTGGAGGAACTAATTCATCAATTATAGTAAGAAAATTTTGATTTAATAATTATGCAAGTAATGAGTAAGGAAGAAATAATTGAGAAGATAAATGAATTTTTAGTAGAAGAGTTTGAAGTAGACGCTGATGCGATTGCTCCAGATGCAGATTTAAAAAACACGCTTGATTTAGATAGTCTTGATTATGTGGATTTGGTTGTAGAGATAGAGAGTAATTTTGGTTTTAAAGTAAAACCAGAAGATTTTACAGGGATTATTACATTTCAAAATTTTTACGACTACATCATAAACAAAGTAGAAAGTAAGTAATGTCGTGGAAAGGCAAAACCCGAGGCGGTTTACTAGGCTATAAAATTTTTGTGTTAGTCTTAAACCAACTGGGGTTAAAGGCTGCCTATTTTCTATTACGATTAGTATCTACTTATTTTGTTTTTTTTGTACCTAAAGCTTCTCAGGCTATTTATAGGTACTATAAAAGCATTCATTATTATTCTACTTTTAAAGCTATTAGAGCAGTATTTACTAATTATTATATTTTTGGTCAGACACTCCTCGACAAAATTGCTATTATGTCGGGTGCTGTTACTGACTTTAGTTATGATTTTGATGGAGAGGAACATTTACATCAGCTTAAGGCTGGTGGTAAAGGTGGTATGTTGATAAGTGCCCATTTAGGAAATTGGGATATAGCTGGTTATTTACTAAAACGTATTGATGTAAATATTAATATTGTGATGTTTGAAGCAGAGCACGAGCGTATCAAAAACTATCTTGATAATATTGTTCAAAACAATAATGTAAATATTATTCCTATTAAAGGGGATATGTCTCACATCATTCTTATTAAAAAGGCAATAAATAATAATGAGATAATATGTATGCATGGAGATCGGTTTGTGAAAGGAAGTAGGGTTAGTAAAAGGAAATTCATGAATAATGAAGCTTATTTCCCTACAGGTGTATTTTCTATTGCACATAAATTAAAGGTGCCTTACACTTTTGTGTATTGTTTGAAGGAAAGCCCTAATTCAAAACATTATAAACTTTCTTCTACCACAATTAAAAATCCGAGCAACTCACCTTTGGATATTCTCGATGATTATGTTAACTCGCTAGAAGAAAAATTAAAACAATTTCCTAACCAGTGGTTCAACTACTTTGATTTTTGGAGTGATGAGGCAGAAGGAGCAATAATTGAATAAAAAATGATGACTATGAAGCCAATAATAAAAGATGACGAAATTTTAGATTACATCCCACAACGCTTTCCTTTTGTGATGATAGATTCAGTATATGAAAAAGGAGAAAGTTATGTAACAACAGGGCTATCAATTACTGATGACAATATAATGACAGAAGCAGGAGAATTTAAAGATGGAGGGTTGATTGAAAATATTGCACAAACAGCAGCATTGTATGCAGGTACCAAGTTTAAGGATGCAGGAAAAGATATACCTCTAGGTTATATTGCAGGAATTAAAGATGTTAAAATTTTTCAAAACCCTTCTTCAGGAAGTAAAATATTTACTACTACTACATTAACTAATGAAATGATGAATATTCAGATTGTAAAAGGAGAAGTGAAAAATGATCAAGAAGAAATATTAGCATCTTGTGAGTTGAGAATATTCATAAATAAATGAACAAGCAATTAAAAGTAAGTAAGGAAATAGTCATTCGCTTTAGTGAAGTTGATAGTCTTGGAATAGTATGGCATGGTAACCATGTAAAATATTTTGAAGATGGTAGAGAAGAATTTGGCAAACAATTTGGGTTGGGATACATGGATGTTTACCGTAAAGGATTTCTTTTGCCCATAACTTCTATTCATTGTGATTATAAACGTCCTATAGAATACGAAAAACCCGTAATTGTAGAGGTGGTATATGTTCCCGTACAAGCAGCAAAAATAATTTTTGATTATACTCTTCTAGATAAAAAATCATGCACAAAATTAGCTACTGGACGTACAGAGCAGGTATTTCTAGATACTAATAAAGAACTATACCTTACTAATCCAGATTTTTATATAGATTGGAAACTTAAGAATGGTGTTTCTCAAGAAGATAAAATAAAATAAAGGAATGAGGATTTTTACTCTTGCTGATAATATAATAAGTCCACTGGGGGAAACTACCGAAAATAATGTGGCTGCAGTCAGTAATGGAAAGTCAGGAATATCTAAAATCACTAATTCTAAATTAGCTACCGAATCATTTTATGGAGCTAAAATCACTTATGACATTCCAATCATAAAAGAATATACATTTTTAGAAAGCTTGTTTATACACTCTATAGAACAAGTACTTTCATCAGTAAAGATTGATTTGAGTAGAACAATTTTAGTATTGTCGTCAACTAAAGGGAATATTGACCATCTTAACGAGCAAGGGAATGGTACTAGAGTTAAGTTGACTGAAATGGCTGAGGCTATAAATGATTTTTTTAAATTTAAGCATTCACCTATATTAGTTTCTAATGCTTGTATTTCAGGAGTTTCAGCGATATTAACGGCTCGTAACTTAATTGAAATGGGTGATTATGATCATGCCATTGTGAGTGGAGGAGATATACTAAGTAAATTTACTTTATCAGGTTTCGAGTCACTTAATGCTGTAAGCAAAAATCCTTGTAAGCCATACGATGTTGTTCGTGATGGAATTTCACTGGGAGAAGGAGTTGGCACTCTACTGATCTCAAATAATATGAGTGAAATGAGCGAAAAAACATCTATTAGTGAAATTATGGGGGGTGGTCAATCAAACGAT
>JAOUKH010000169.1 GCA_029882685.1 Cyclobacteriaceae bacterium | reverse complement strand
TACGAACAAACATGAAATAAAAGTAGAAAACGAACCTGGGTCACCCAAATTAACCAATTAAATCAATGTAATTAATTGATATACTGATAGATATGATTTTACACACTAAGAAGTGTCGAAGTCAGGACAGTCAATTTTCTGTGAATGGTGAAACTAAAGAATCATATTTTGCTACAGATACGGGATTATTAATACGGTTTTATTTTTAGACAACAGTTATGAAATACTAACTCACCATTGAACTAACTTGATTTTGCAATGGTGAGTTTTTTAGTAATTACTTCCACTTATAATATTTTGTTCTGTATCCGAAATACTTATGACAAAGCAAGGTATTATTTGAACATTTGAATGTATATACAATTCAATAAATTAGATTCAAGTCAAAAAACAGAAGCCATCAACTTTTGAACTGATGGCTTCCAAACCTAAAACTTACTTACATTTACATGCTGTCTTGTTTAAAACAACAAACATGCCAAACTAACTATTTAGTGATGGCAGTAAGTAAATCGTGTTGGGTGATGATATGTACATTTCGATTCTGATCTCTTATCAATACCGCTTTATTATCTTTATTTAACATCGATGAAAGTACATCCAATGTTTCATCTATAGCCACAAATTGAAGAGGTGCATCCATTACTTCATTTACCGTTTTATTCTTCAACTCTGGTATATTTATTAATTTCTGAAGCATTTTACTAGTACTAACACTTCCTACAAAATTTTCACCATCAATTACAGGTATCTGATCTATCCCTCTGCTATTTATAATTTTAATAGCTTCCTCTACATTCATACTTTGATCAATTGTAAACAATTGATCCTCATCATCCCTTTGCTCAATAATAGATCTTGCTGTGGTATATGTTCGTGACTCCAAGAAGCCATGTTCTTTCATCCAATCATCATTATATATCTTGCCAAGATATCTAGTGCCATGATCATGAAGTATAATTACCATCATATCATCTTCTTTTAGATTATCTTTAGCATACTCCAAAGCACCATGTACTGCCGAGCCACCTGACCAACCTACAAATAATCCTTCTTCTTTTGCCAAACGCCTTGTCATTAAAGCCCCATCCTTGTCTGTTACTTTTACAAACTCATCAATCACACTAAAATCTACGTTTTCAGGCAAAATATCTTCTCCTATACCTTCCGTGAGATAGGAATAAATCTCATTTTTATCGAATATACCTGTTTCCTTATATTTTTTAAAAACTGATCCGTATGAGTCAATTCCTAATGTATATACATTAGGGTTTTGCTCTTTTAAATACTTGCTTACACCACTTACTGTTCCTCCAGTACCAACACCAACCGCATAATGAGTGATTTTACCTTCTGTTTGTTCCCATATCTCAGGACCTGTACTTTCATAATGTGCAATGGTATTACCTGGATTATCGTATTGGTTTACAAATATAGAATTAGGGGTTTCCTCATGTCGTTTTCGTGCCACAGAATAGTATGAACGAGGATCTTCAGGTGCAACATTCGTTGGACACACATGAATTTCAGCTCCTAAAGCTCTTAATGCATCAATTTTTTCCTTTGATTGTTTATCTGCTAAAGTAAAAATACATTTATAACCTTTAATACATGCTGCTAAAGCCAGACCCATTCCTGTATTACCAGAAGTACATTCAATTATTGTTCCTCCAGGCTTTAATTCTCCTCTCTCCTCAGCCATCTCAATCATTTTAAGTGCCATGCGGTCTTTTATGGAATGACCTGGGTTAAAGTACTCCACTTTCACCAATATAGTGCCTTTTATTCCTTTATTTACATTGTTAAGTCTTACTAAAGGAGTATTTCCAATGGTGTCGATAATTGAGTTATAATACATGAATAGCTAAATTAATTTGATGTAAAATTAGGGATTCGACAGCCGATATAAAACTCTATGTTAAAATATAAGTACTAAACTGTTTTTACTCCAGCTAAAAGATAGAGTACTGCCATTCGAATAGCCACACCGTTTTCCACCTGATCTAAAATAATTGCATGTTCCGAATCTGCCACATCACTACTTAACTCTACTCCCCTATTGATTGGTCCAGGATGCATAATTGTGATTTTTTTATCAATGGTATCTAGTAGTTTTTTGTTAATGCCATAATATAATGAGTACTCACGTAACGAAGGGAAATATTTTATCTGTTGACGTTCTAATTGGATACGAAGTACATTTGCAACATCGCACCATTCTAAAGCCTTCTTTACATCTAACTCTACTTTTACACCTAAACTAGAAATGTATTTTGGTAATAATGTGTTGGGTCCACAAACCATTACATCAGCTCCCAATTTTTGTAAAGCAAAAATATTAGAAAGTGCTACTCTTGAGTGTAAAATATCACCTATAATCGCCACTTTTAATCCATCAATCTTTCCAAATTGTGCACGTATTGAAAAAGTATCCAATAGTGCCTGAGTAGGATGTTCATGAGTGCCATCTCCAGCATTTACAATGTTAGCATCAATATGCTTTGCCAAGAAATGAGGTGCTCCAGGACTTGAATGACGCATTACCACCATATCCACCTTCATAGCTAAAATGTTGTTTACTGTATCAAGTAACGTTTCTCCCTTTTTTACCGAACTATTTGATGTGGAGAAATTAATTACATCCGCAGATAGGCGTTTTTCAGCGAGTTCAAATGAAAGTCGAGTACGAGTAGAGTTTTCAAAAAACACATTTGCAATAGTTATATCTCTAAGCGAAGGTACTTTCTTAATGGGTCGGTTGATTACGTCTTTAAAATTGTCAGCTGTTTCAAAAATTAATTCTAAGTCTTCACGAGTAAGCTCTTTAATTCCTAATAAGTGCTTTTGACTTAATTGCTGCATTATTGTTCCTTATTAATTAACCAAATTTTGTTTTGCTTAAAACCTTGTACTTCCAACTCTACTAATACTTTTTGGGTGTCAAGTGTGTTGACACTTTTTCCTACATAATCAGCAGCTATTGGTAAATCTCTACTATATTTTCTGTCTACCATCACCAAGAGTTCTACTTTTTCTGGTCTGCCAAATGTTAACATAGCATCCATTGCTGCTCGTACTGACCGACCAGTATACAACACATCATCTACTATTACCACGTTTTTGTTTTCAATAATAAAGTCAATTTTCGTAGAATTTGCCCGAACAGGCTCTTCCCTTCTACGGAAATCATCTCGATAAAAAGTTGTATCTAAGTACCCCTTATCTATTTTATGTCCTGTTTCTAGTTCTAATTTTTTGTGAATCAGATCGGCTAAAAATAGTCCTTTAGGCTGTAAACCTATAATTACTGAATTATCAAAATTGCTGTGATTTTCGATAAGCTGCTGACAAAGTCGGCTAATCGTGATATCCAAAAGGTATGAGTCGAGAATTAATCGCTTTTGCATCATTCTGCATGCAAATATAGAAAAAGTTACTGCTTATCAATTAAAACTATGATGGGAATTTTTATTCTATCAGCTATTAATTTCTACATATACACCAGATCAGGAGTAGTATGCATAATCACTCTGGGTAATAAATAGCACCTAGAACAAACCTCAATCTTCAATAGTGATTTTATTGATATAAAAAACATTTCGTTTATTACCAAACTGATTAGAAATACGATGATACCCCCAAACAAAAAAGTGATTGTCATACCATTTTTCAACCCTTCCTTCATTATCCGTCATTTTAATAGTTTCATCTTCCTCAACAAAAACACTAATATTTTGCAGACTATCACTGACTGTATTGAAATCTTTATCATAAAGTTTATATCTGATGCTGTTTTCATCTTTATAAACAATACTGGATTTATTCAAAGAAACATAACTGGAGGATAGTTTATCCAATGATAAAGTTTCTGCATTTGGTGTTGGTAAGCTCATATCAGCTAACAACTTTCCTTCGTTATTAAACAACATTAATATTGCTTCTTTATATTCAATTCGATCACTTCCATCTGCATTAGTTATCCCTGAGGTATAATGTACATATTTCTGGTTGGTGTCATTGCCAGAATCTGTAAGAGGACTATAACGTACATCTTGCTTCTCTTCATATTCAGGACGATAAATATCAGACAACAACACAAAAAAATCTTCTTTTTCATAGAAATCTTGCACCCAAAGCTGGGTTTTAAATTCAAATGGTTTTTTTCGTTCAATCCCTTTTTCAATTTTCATTCTTATTTTTTTAGCTCGTTTTACAGTCATGAAGTCAAAAATATTCTCAAACTCCGTAAGCGTATAAAAGTCTGTTTTAGGTTTTTTCCCTCCTTCCAAATACCCAAAATACATCCCTTGTGAATAATAAGAATTATATCCACCATAAGATCCACTATAGTATATCCTCAAGTCTTTCGAAATTTGCACTTTCCCATTTAGTGGTCTTATCTCCTCATCAAATTCAATTTTTTCATCAATAAAAACGTCTCCATCTTTATTAAAAATTTTGATAGCTAACACATTCCGATTAGAGGTGCTTTTTTCAGCCAAAAGAATGTTATATATCTGGTGTTCTTCATTGTAATTAAAGTCAAGTATTATACTTCTTTTATTAAAAAAGCCTGGTATTACCATCACCTTATCGTCTTTGTAATTAAATGCCACAAAAGTGAGTCGAGAATTTATTTCACCACCTAAAACAAGTTGCTCATCATTAATTATCAGATGAGTAGGTTGCATCTCAAGTTCAGTTATTGATTCAAATTTTTCAACACTACCGTCTTCTTTAGCAATTCTTACTATCTTAAATACATTCTTGCGCCCAACAAATTCTTCTCCAAAAAGCAAATACAGATATCCATCAGAATAGTCATAACCTAACACTAGGTACTTATAATCAACCACCACCAGTGTGTCCCACTGTTCATTCAAATTGTTGTCTAAGCTGATTATTTGCCAAACATTCCCTTTTGCATTTTCTGCTTTCTCGTCCGATTCTCTCAATAGCATAATGCCCTTTTCATCAGCGGGAACTACCATGAAATTATTATCATAAAATTTTTTTTCTACTTCGAAACGTGCAGTCTGCAGAAGTTGTGCTTTAACATTAGTTAAAGTCGGTATTAGTAGAATGACAAAAATAAATCGGAGCATACAGTTTCAGATTTAATCAGAAAGTTAATTTATTAATATAAAAAACATTTCGTTTTTTATTACTTCCTTTCCCTTCTATATTCCTTATTCGTTGATAACCCCAAGCAAGATAATGATTACCATACCAATGTTCTGATTGTCCTAAATCAGAATATTTTACTTGGTCATTCTCATATTTAGATGGTAATGCTATGTTTTCATCTTTTGACTCCATTTTTCCATTTCGAATAGTCATTATGTTCATTTTACCTTCCAAATTATAAACCAATTTTGTGATTTCATTTGTAGAGTTTACCCGAACATGCTCTTTTAACTCCATTGATTTAATATCATTAATTTTAAAGCTATAGTCCCAGATTATATCTCCCTTTTTATTAAATGCTACTACAACTGCATGCGTATATTTATATCCATCAAACACAATTTTTGTTTCATAATAATAACCTCTAGGCGAGTATCGTCTTACTCGCTGTTGTCGATAAGTAGGATAGTAAGCTTCTCCTAACATAAGGTAATTACCTCCTTGTGAAATAACTTCATGTGTCATGATTCTATACTTTGATTTGTACTCTCTCCCTTGACTTTTCTTTTTTTCAATTATTTCTTCTATTCGTTCCTGTTCACGATCACTTTTAAAACTATAGAAATTATCCAAATCATTAAAATGATGGTATTTTTTAAACACTTCTTGATTTTGATAGAACCCAGCAATGTAAAAGCCTTGAGTTGCATCACTATTTCTGTAGCCATATGTACCAATCACAATTTTTGATTTAGAACCCAAGTGGCTTACCTTACCATTTACTAGATCATATTCTTCTGTAGGGGTGATTAATAGGTCATCTGATATATTGTCTTCATCAAATTCTTTAATAAGTACTTCTTTATTTCTACGCTGTTGGAAAGCTATGGTAACTGATACTCTTTCATTTTTTGCCACAAACATATCTTCAATTTCTATTCTATCTCCATTAATGGCCATTGGTAATGATGTAAGTAAAAGTTCTTTTAAGTTAAGTCGAATAGCAGCAGGAAGTTTTCTTAGCATACCAGCTATATAAACTTCACCATTTTTTACACACATTTCCTTTATATCAAAACGATTGAAATAAGGAAAATGGAAAACATTAACTTGCTTAACGGATAAGTCTGCTACTGCAACCTCCAGAGTTTCTTCATACTCATCATTAAACACCATGTATAACTTATCCCTTTCTACGATATGATCTACTAAATCAAGTTTTTTTGTGAACGGAAATTCTTGCTCCCATCTCTTCTCAAGGACTGTATCATAATGAATAAGGTTCATAATTCCTGGAGACATATCACGTTTATGTTCCAAAAGTACCACACCAAAAACACCTGCTGAAACTACTTCAGGTTGAGGGTCATTGTATTTTTGATCGATTTCTACACGTATAGTATCCTGAGCAATAACAATCCATGTAGTACTCCATAAAATTAATATTAAAACAAACCTCTTTTGCATTGCTCTTACTTCTCACTTATATTCAAAATACTACCAATAGTAACTTAATATAAGGACGATACTCCAAGTCTCCAAGTCAATTAAATTGTAATATAAAAATCAGCTCTAAAAACAAATTTTATTTTCTTCTATGCTCTTGCTTGCCACTCAACTACAGTAAAAAAAACGGGGCGAATCCTAAATAACAAACAGAAATTCCTACAAGCAACACGCTATAATTTTATACTAAATGTTGCCAATTTCAAAATCAAAAAACATGAAATTTGACCAAATATGTTATAATAGGAAGTTTTAGTTCGACCTTGAAGAAGTCTCGTTAATCAATTTTCTCCCAACCGCCTTTAATTTCAGCAAAATACAAATCACTTTCTGGATTATAGCGTACATTATCATAGACTTGAGGAACAGTATTGAGCCCGTCTAAAGTTACCACGCCAAATTTTTCACCAACGCTAATGATCACATAACCATTAGAGGTATCCTGTAATGAATCGTACTTATGGGTAATGATCACTTTCCCATCTTTATCTATCAAACCATATTTATCATCCTCTTTCGTGATATATCTGCCGTTTTCCTGTCGTTGTATTAATTCATAACGATTGCGTAGGATGATTCTCCCTTTTTCATTGATAAGACCATACCGGTCATTTGTTCTTGTAATCATCATACCATCATCGAAAGTATAAATAGAATCGTAGTTAGGTTGAACAACGATATCTTCATTCCTGTTTATCGCTCCCCATTTCCCCAATATTTTTATGGTTATCAAATCACCAATATTAGCTGAACCAACGTCCTCGTAACGATTAGCTATTCTAAGTATCCCCATTTTCGTGTCAAAAAAACCAAACTTTTCATTCAGCTTTACTGCTATCCAGTCATCATATATATACTTTGTGCCTTCATATATCGAACTTGAAAAACTGTATGGAGCTGAAATTACCTTACCCTGAAGATTCATTTTAACAATTGTACTATCTTTCCTGTACTCCCAAAGTACTCCATTTATAAATTTGAGGGTATTGTCAGTTGAATAAACAAGTCCACCACTCACTTTTTCCAAATTGGTTTTCCCTTCCTCCCGACTTAAAAAATATAACGGGCTAAGTAGCTCAATTTTAGCTTTTCTCAGTTTTACCGACCATCGTCCACTAATAGAAAGGATTCCTTCTTTATCCCCTATTCTTGCAACTACGTCATTCACCACAAATTTACCTACGGAGTCATATTTACAAGGTATAATCTCATACCCATTACGAACAATAAATCCCCAATATCCATTGCGTTTTACTGCAAACATTC
>JAOUKH010000168.1 GCA_029882685.1 Cyclobacteriaceae bacterium | reverse complement strand
CGAATCCTATCGCATAATTCGGGTTTAATGATAGAAAAAAATAATTACGATAAAAAATCATAGCCATCTCAGCAGAGTAAATACATTAAAAAATTCTTAAGCCATTTCGGAGTTAATGAGCTAAAAATGTTGATGAAAGTATTGTAATATGATGATTAGTGAATAATAAAATTATTTAGACACTATTTAAGTGTGGAAACAGGGATTCAACTAGGGCGAACGCATTTAAAAATTTTCATGTCATTTCGGAATCAATGAACCAAAATAATTGGTTCATTGCTGTAGAAATCTTAACCATATTGTAAATACATGTCATATTGGTTAGGATTCCTACTCGTTTTTATTGGCTATTGCCAATAAAACATACGGAATGACTTACTGGAAAGTTAAATGCGTTTGCCCTGGGGATTCAACCTTTCCTAATGCATAATCAAGGCAATGTCGTTAAGTTAAGAAAGTAGACCTGGCAGGTTTAATAAAAGAGGCTGGTAAAAAGTGTATCACTATGCAATTATTTGACGAATAAAAACCTGTCAGGTCTTAACTAAACGACATTGATAATCAAGGTTAAATTAATAAACTTTGTGCCTACTTATGATCCTCATCATTTTTTGTTAGCTATTATTGTGTTAAACTGCAACCATGTTACGAAGCCTTACTTTTCTTTTATCACTATTTATGTTATCCTGTAACAATGATGATCCAAAAGGAACAATATCGTATCCTGTTAGTTTTGCTTTTACACAAACAGTGGGTGGTGGTCAATTAATGACAAATTCATTAAATTATACTAATGCTGCTGGAAATACGTTTAGTGTAGAAAAACTACAGTATATTATTTCCGATGTTACACTTCATAAAAAGGGTGGAGGAAGTACTATTATCGATGAATACCATTTTGTAGATATTGCTAATGCTTCCACACTTACGTTTAATGCTGGAATATTATTAGAAGAGGGTATATATGATCGTTTATCATTTGTATTTGGGCTAAAGGAGGATAAGAATATTTCGGGTGTCCATACTGACCTCAATGCATTAAGCTGGAGTTGGCCAGATGCGCTAGGAGGGGGCTATCATTTCATGAAGCTTGAAGGTAGATATATTGACACATTAGCTAATACCTCTTCATATACCACACATATGGGTACTGCAAGAGAAATTACAGCAGTAGATACTACGTTTCATGTAAACTACATTCATATTGATTTATCTAATGTGGAAATAAATATCAGTAGTGAGACAACTATAGATATTGAAATGGATGTGTTAAACTGGTATGAAAACCCTTATACATGGGATTTTAATTTGCTTAATACGATGATTATGCCGAATTATGAAGCGCAGATTAACTTAAGGAACAATGGACAAAATGTGTTTTCAATAGGGCAGGTACATTCCAATTAAACGTTATAAAATTGAAAGGATATAGTTTTACCCTACTTCTTTTATTAATGGTTATGGGTTGTGATAATACCGATCCTGACCCAGTGATTAGACCTACTCCTTATGAAATTGAGTACCCGTTCACTATTAATAAATATCTTCCTCCTATGATTATACCAGAGGACAATCCCATGACGGTTGAGGGTGTTGCGCTTGGCAGAAAGTTATTTTATGAGAAGAAATTATCTGGTGATGGTACAATGTCATGTGCAAGCTGCCACATGCCCGATGTATCATTTGCGGATTCGTCAAAATTTAGTGTAGGTATTGATGGTATAGAGGGGAAAAGAAATTCTCCGAATATTGTTAATGCAGGATGGATGAATGATTTGTTTTGGGATGGCAGGGCAGAGAGTATCGAAACACAGGCACTAGCACCAGTTACCAACCCCATAGAAATGCACAGTACGTGGATTGATGTGTCGCAAAAATTGATGTTAGATGAAGAATATGTGTCGTTATTTAACGCTGCATTTGGCACTATCATTATTGATTCAATGCTTGTGGTGAAAGCTATTGCTCAGTTCGAAAGAACACTTATTTCTGGAAATGCTCCTTTCGATAAATTTCTTGCCAATGAACCTATGAATTGGAGTACAGAAGACTTTGCAGCGGCTTACAATGGGTTTATGATATTTATGGATGAGACCAAAGGAGATTGCTTTCATTGTCATGGAGATGAAACCAATCCATTGTGGACGGATAATTTATTCCATAATAATGGTTTAGATGCTGTTTTTACAGATTTGGGTCAAGGTGAAATTACACATAACCCTAGTGATAATGGAAAATTTAAAACACCTACATTGAGAAATTTGTTATTTACCGCCCCATACATGCACGATGGTAGATTTAATACGTTGGAAGAGGTAGTGGAGCATTATAGTACAGGACTGAAAAATTCACCTACCATTGATCCGTTGATGAAGAAGGTAGATCAAGGAGGAATCAACCTATCAGCAGTAGAAAAAGCTAATCTGGTGATGTTCCTAAAATCTCTTACTGATAGTAGTTTTGTTGTGAATCCTAATTTTCAGAATCCTAATCAATAGCATGAAATAAGATTATGGTCAAATTTTATACTTTTTGTTTTGCAATTAAAAACACCCCTCTGTGTCTCCCCTCAAGGGGAGAATCGGAAATAGGGAGTCCTAGAAAACTATTTTCTAGTAAAAATACCCTTCAATAGTGTGTAAAGATAGTTTGACATGTAAAATAACAAGTGCCAAAACCTAAAAATTCAATGATTTTCAACAAAATTGGGGTTTACGTTCTTCGACCTTGAGAAAATTGTGTTAAGAAATTTGTGAAAAACCACGTAAAAATTCAAACTGTTTGAAACGTCTGCAAGACGTTGAGTTTTTGAATTTTAGAGGTTTAAAGCAAATTTTAACCTATTTTATCACAGTCTTGATTTCTTTGCCTACTTTCTTTATCAAGAAAGAAAGTAGGAAGAAAAAGGGCTTAAAGTGTCAAAATTAATTATTAAGTACTCCCTTAAATATACCCTGAGGGAATAATAGGGGTGTGTTATCACAGAGATTTTATTGTACGTTTTTGTAATCGTGTGATAGTAATTTATGTGTTGCCTACCTCACCACCATCATCGACAATGTAATAGCATCATTTTTCCCATCAAAATTCCCGTCATTATCACCATCTGTAATAGCATTTACCAGAAACACACCTCTTTTTGATCCTCCGTATTTTGTACTATCTGTTTCGAATGCCACAACATCTCCAACATTCAATCCTGTTTTTAAATCAGAAGGATCGAAGCCATTGGTATAAACATTTTCAATTTCTACTACCGATAACAAGTCATCGAACCTCTCTTCTGTTAATGAGGTATTTTTAAAAGTTGTTTTGTTCCATTTACTCCAACCTTTCACCAATGCTTGAAGTTCATTATTTGTTGCATCTGTTTCTGAACTCATATTAGAAAATGCTAATGGCGAAGCAATACTTGCACCTGAATTAGCACCATGGTAGTAGCCTAAATCAGTATCTTCAGCAAAGTTAGGAATGAAATTATTGATACCGTATGCACTGTTTATTATTCCATGACTTGTAGACATAAAGGTGGAAGCACTTCCATCCGCAAGTGATGCTTCTAAATCAAAATGATTATAGACAAGTAAGTCCGCTGAAACCACTGTAATTGACACAAATGCCGATGATTTGAGATCATTTTTATCTGTAGCTTCTATTACAATTGATAGATTTTTATCTATATATCGATTATTAAAGTATAATATTAACTCAGGTACATTATATTCAGTTGTATTTACATAACTAGTGTCTGAAAATGCAACAAATGCGGTATCATTAGATACAATATTTACAATGACATTGTCAAAACCCCCAGGTGCAATAATAGATGCACTAAAATGCAAGTGTCCCTCAGCATTGCTTTTATAGCTTTCAAGATTATCAATTCCAGGAGATTTCACAGTAATTGTAGGACCATCAGGAATAACTACTAAACCTTCATCGCAGCTACTGAAAAGAGATGAGCTACATAACAAAATAATCACTGATATATTTGATAGAACCTTATTCATTCAAAGTAAAATTAATCTGTTTTTATGAATGACTTAATAATATTATAAGTAACCATAAGCAAGGTATTTTGTAAAGTAAAACACCATTATAATTTCCTTAAGGAGTTATAATGGTGTTTATGAATATACTATTTGAGGTTAAGTTAATTACATATTTTCCACAAAAGGTTGACTGGTAACCCTTTTACCTGTAGCCGCATAGAATGCATTAGACACTGCAGCAGCAACAGGAGGTAAAGATGGTTCTCCTAACCCTGTAGGATCCATGCCATTATCCACAAAGAATGATTCGATTTCCATCTGTGCTTCCTGATGACGTATCAATCGGTATTTATTGAAATTATTTTGGTCTGACTTCCCTTTATTAAAAGTTAAACCACTATACATCGCATGACCGATTCCGTCTATTATACCACCTTCAATCTGATTTAAAGCTCCCTCGGGATTGATTACTATCCCACAGTCAACTGCACACCAAACTTTTTGTATTACTGGTTCACCATCTTTCATCACTACATCAACCACTTGAGCTACATAAGAATTATGACAGAAATAAGCAGAAACTCCACGAGATACCCCGGCTTTTTTTGTCCCCCATTGTGCTTTTTCTTTTATTAATTTAAGAACGCCTGCATATCTCTTGGCATCATAGTCATTCTTTTCCCCTACAGGATTTGATATAGCTTTTTCAAATAGTTCTAATCTGAAATCAAGAGGGTCTTTACCTATTGCTTCAGCTATTTCATCTAAAAATGATTGTTCTGCATAAGCAATAAAGTTAGAAGAAGGAGCTCGCCATGCACCAGTTGAAATGTTAGATTCTAAGTTGAAATTTTCAACCATATAATTATCTATAGCTCCAGCTGGAAAACGATTAGCGAATACCGGACTTCCGTTTACACCAGCACCTCGTATTTGAAAACCAATTAAATTATTCTCCTCATCTAATGCAGCACGGTATTTCACTTCATATGCAGGTCGATATGTACCCTGAGTCATATCATCTTCTCTACTATAAATCAACTTTACAGGGGCATTGATTTTTTGAGAAATTAATGCTGCTTCAACACCAAAGTTACCATACAGTCTTCGTCCAAATCCTCCTCCCATACGAGTCATAGCAATTGACACTTTATCTTCAGGAAGCCCTAAAACACTAGCAACCGTTTTGCTTAAGTACTCAGGTGTTTGTATAGGGCCTGCTAATTCTGCTTTTTCTTTTGTTACATCAGCAAAGAAATTCATAGGCTCCATAGTATTATGGGCTAAGAAGGGAGCACTATAGGTTTGTTCTATCACCTTTGCAGCATTTTTGAATGCTTCCTCAGGATTTCCATCCTTTCTAGCTGGTTCATCTGCACTTCCTTCAAGCAATTTAGACAATGCATCCTTGTAATCGGTAGTACTTTCTCCTTCCGAAACAACTTCCCACTCTATTTCTAATGCTTTTTTAGCTTTCATCACTTCCCATGTACTATCTCCAACCACAGCAACCAGTTCTGGGAAAGCATTTACATCCGACCATAGTTTCTCTGTTCCATCAGGAAGGCAATCAATGGTGATAATATCTTTAATTCCTGACATTGCACGAGCTGCGCTATCATTCACAGACTTTAGCCTCATTCCAAAAGCAGGAGGGTGCACTATCATTGCAGTAAGCATGCCTTCGCTTTGATAATCCAATCCAAAAAGAGGCTCTCCTTTTGAAATCTTTTGACCGTCAACGTTTTTTGTAGGCGTACCGATAATTTTGAAATCCTTAGGGTCTTTTAATTGTACTTCCTCAGGCACAGTAATTTGTACTGCTGCGGAAGCCATTTCACCATACCCAGCGGATTTACCAGAAGAGTGTTTTATTACTCCTGCTTCTGTGGTAAGTTCGGAAACAGGTACGCTCCACTCTTTTGCAGCAGCCTCCAATAACATACGTCTGGCTGTAGCACCAGCCATTCTTAAACTTTGCCACCCTTTTCGGATAGAATCGCTACCTCCGGCTAATTGTCTTTCGTATTTTTTAATATCATAATTGGCTTGTTCTACAATTACATTTTTCCATTCTACATCTAGCTCCTCAGCCACAATCATTGGCATTGAAGTTTTAACGTTTTGTCCTATTTCAGGATTTGGAGACATGATAGTAACTACGCCATTGTTACCTATTTTTAGGAATGCATTCACATCAAACCATTCCTCAGGCATTTGTAGTAATTGTTCCGCTGTTGGTGAACAAGACACCAGCCAGTTGAAACCAAGTAACATTCCTCCACCTGCAGCGGTAGAAGCTTTTAGAAAAGATCTTCGGTTATATTTTGTTTTAATAAATGTCATGATCGTGTTTTTTTGAATGAGATATTGACCTTAACCTTGTTCGGCAGCCGTTTTAATCGCTTTTTTTACGCGAACATAGGTTCCACAACGACAAATGTTTCCATTCATAGCTTTGTCAATTTCGCTATCACTAGGGTGAGGATTTTGGTCTAGAAAAGCCGCAGCATTCATTATCTGACCAGCTTGACAGTAACCACATTGTGGTACATCATGTTCTACCCAAGCTTTTTGCACTGGGTGGTCGTTATTCTCAGACAATCCTTCGATGGTGATTATTGAACTTTCTCCCACACTAGAAATAGGAAGAGAACATGATCTGGTGGCCACACCATCTACATGAATAGTGCAAGCCCCACATTGTCCGATTCCACATCCAAATTTGGTTCCTAATAGTTTTACGTGATCCCTCAATACCCATAGTATAGGGGTATCTGGTGCTACATCTACTTGATGAGCTTTTCCGTTAATTTTAATTTCGTATTGTGCCATAGTATGGCGAATCTACTTTTATTTTTAAAGTAAACAAAACGTTTATAGGTAATCTTGAGGTTGTAATTTATCTGTGGTTGATTTTCAAATAGTTATCTGTGAATTTGTTTTCTCTTGGTGATATCGTGTTAAGGTTTTTTCATAAAAAAACCTTACTGATATAAAAACCACATGAATATATTATTCATGTGGTTTCATGCCTTTAACCAAAAAGTATTAGTTATTTTGATTGATTAGCTATTTCATCAAATAAATTAATAGACTTATCTTGGTTAGGGATTAATTTCATTTTTGATCCTTTTTTCATACCATCCAAAAGTATATGACCATCGGTATAAGTGAAATTAATAACTTCATCTTCTTGGTTTGTAAAAGTATACTGTCCATCAGGGCTCTGAGTCCAAGTAGTTTTATGATAGATAGAGTTTTCTCCTCCCATATTAAGTTTTGTTACAATCATATCCTCCTTTATGTGAATTTGCATATTGATGGAGAGAATCATTTTTTCTATCATACTCTTAGCCATATCATCTAATAAATTATTTTCATTTTTTTCCTTCATTTCGACTTCCATATTTTCCTTTAGTTCAGCCTTATCTAACTCATAAACTCCATCTATAGATGTTTGAGCACATGATGTAAATGAAAAAAGAGTAACAATAATAAACGCGTGTGTAAATAATTTATTTATAATTTTTTATGTGTTTAATAATATTTTGTAATTATAAACAATATAAATTAAATTATTTATTAATAATTTTTATTTACTAGAAGCAACAAATAATATTGATTAAATAAGCAATTTCTGAATTTGATAATACTGCATATGATTTTACAACCCTGTAAGGGCTGTTTCTATCATATACTCCTACTAAGCTTAGTAATGTATAACTCAATTATCTCCTTTTCCCAATATTTTTTTTCGGATGAAAGCAGGGTTTAATTAGAAATTAAAAAATATCCAGTAGTTTTGACTTTACCGTTCAAAATTATTTTACGATTTATTTATGAAAACAATTTCACCATTTTTAGTCTTATTACTGTTAATTACGGCTTGTCAACAGCCATCTATT
>JAOUKH010000167.1 GCA_029882685.1 Cyclobacteriaceae bacterium | reverse complement strand
TTGCTGATGGTTGGAAGTTACTTTTTGATGGTAAGCAAACCACAGGTTGGAGAGGATATAATCAAGAAACTTTGCCAAAAGCCTGGATAGTGGAAGATGGTACATTAAAATCTCTGGGAGAAGGTGGTGACATAGGTGGAGATATAGTGTACGATGAAGTATTTGGTGAGTTTGAGCTTTATCTAGAATGGAAAATATCTGAAGGAGGAAATAGTGGGATATTCTACCATGTGTTAGAAGGTGAGCAGTATCATGCTGCTTATGAAAATGCACCTGAATATCAGGTAATTGATGATTTAGGGTTTCCTGATAAATTAGAAGACTGGCAAAGTTTAGGTGCCGATTATGCTATGTATGTACCTGATCAGTCTATTAAAAAAGTAAAACCTGCTGGTGAGTGGAATAGCTCTCGTATTATATTTACAAACGAACATGTAGAATATTGGTTGAATGGACAAAAAACTGTAGAATTTGCACCTTGGTCAGATGATTGGAATGAACGTAGAAACTCTGGAAAATGGGAAGACAAGCCTGATTATGGTAAAGCAAAAGAGGGGCTGATTGGTCTGCAAGACCATGGAAGTTTTATTTGGTACAAAAACATAAAAATTAAAAAATTATAAATTATTTTAAAACGTGAAATTATCTGAAAACATGAAATTATCTAAAAAATTAAGCTTTATCCTTTTATCTATATTCTTTGCAACAGGATGTACACAATCTCAAGAATCCCAAGAAACTCAGGAGGAATCTCAAGAATCTCAAGAAGTAAGTATATTTAATGGTAAAGATTTAACAGGATGGACCAAGTACGGAACTGAATTATGGTACGTTGAAGATGGATTATTAGTTTGTGAAAGTGGTCCTGATAAAGAGTATGGTTACTTTGGCACAAATAAACACTACAAAAATTTTGAATTGAATCTTGAATTCAAGCAAGAGTCTGATGGTAATAGTGGTGTTTTTATCCGCTCTACTGTAGAAGGTACAAAAATTAGTGGATGGCAAGTCGAAGTAGCTCCACTAGGAATGCACACTGGTGGTATATATGAGTCTTACGGTCGTGGATGGCTTATTAAACCTGACTCTGTTAAAGAAAAGCACCTTAAAGTTGGTGAATGGAATAAAATGAAGATTGTTGTAAATGGGGATAATGTAACTTCATGGCTCAATGGCAATGAAATGGTAAACTTTAATGACGAAAAAATTGGTGCTGGAGAAGGCTCTATTGTATTACAAATTCATAGTGGAGATAACGTAAAAGTGAAGTGGAAAAACCTTATGGTTAAAGAACTATAGGGACTATATCACTCTCCTAATAATTATAAAAATCAGCCCTACTCAATAAATTGAGTAGGGCTGATTTTTTTGACCCTATTACAAGTTTAGTTGAAACGTTTCATTAATGAAGGTTATATTCTTTATTGAATGATAGAAGAAATAGTATAGCATAAGTTTTTCGAATAATATGGCTTGTTTATTAGAGACGTCAAAGAACTTTATAAAAAACACATCATACCATAGTTTGTATATCACAAACGTCATGAATTAAAAAATGTGTTTATCTGATATTATTTCCTAAATTAAGGAGATGATATACTCCCTTCTATTACCCATCATTAGAATGGCAATCCGAATTTACTTTCGGAAAATTGATGTTATAGGAAGTGAAAATTTACCTAAAAAAGGAGCCGCTATTTATATCGTCAACCACCCAAGTGCTTTGCTAGACCCACTAGTTGTGGCTACTTTAGCAGGAAGACAATTACATTTCATAGCAGCTGCAGAGTATTTTGGAAAAAAAATCAAATCATGGTTTTTTCAAAAACAATTCAACATGATCCCTGTTTATCGGCCTAAAATTCATACTTCTGAAAATGTAAACAACGATCATATGTTTTTACATTGTTTTAATACATTAGATAACGGAGGCGTAATTATTATTTTTCCAGAAGGGAATAGTGAAACAGAAAAGCGACTTAGAAAGCTAAAAACTGGAGTTGTAAGAATGGTTTTGGGAGCAGAAAAAAGAAATGGTATTAAAGTACCAATTTTTCCAATAGGTATTAACTACACCAATCCACATAGGTTTCAAAGTGATGTGTTTGTGAGTATTGGAAAGCCTATTCTTCTTGATCATAGAATAGATCCTGACGATAAACAAGGAGTAATCAAACAAACTTCTATTGTTGAAGAAAAATTGAAAGAACATATTATTCATATTGATGATGAACATCTTGAAACTACTATACAAAGAATTGAACAAATATTTGCCAAACAGTTACAGCAAAATCTTGGTATTAGTAATAAAGAACTAACACGAAAGTTTACTGTAGCAAAAGATGTTATTAATGCAGTTGAGTACTTTGAATCTAAATCACCTGATTCTACTAAATCTATTTATAAAATAATAGGTAAATATTATAAGATAATTGAAGACTTGCCAATGCATGGAAGGCTACTCAATCATATCAATTCTAAAAGAAATTTTTCAGATTATTTAATTATCATTTTTCTTTTCCCTGTATTTCTATTTGGCTTTTTGGTCAACAGTATTCCCTATTATTTTTCAAGTAAAGTTTTCAAAAACAAATACCTAAAACGTATTAAAGGTGAAGATCTTGAACATCAGATTAGACCTGTTTTTAGTGGCTCTATTGCCTTCGGTATAGGTACTATGTTTTTTATTGTTTGGTATATATTATTAGGGATCATTTCAATTGTATTTTTTCCTTGGTGGTGGGGGATAATTTTTCTCTTTGCCTCCTACTGGACTGGCTATTTTACACTTAAATACTTAGGTGTTTTACGTAGAGTAATTGAAAGATCAAAATTAAAAAATGTTACAATCAACCATCCTGCAAAAATGAAAGAGCTAATATTACTTAGGGGTGAAATCATTGACGAACTCAAAAAGTTTTCTGAAAAATATCGTAGCAAAGATAATAAGGCTAATGGCTAAAATATGGCTTTCTTTGGTGTTAAGATATGTAAACTCATTACTTCCTAAAAAGTACTAGAGCTAATGAATTTATTATTAAGAATACTTAATAAGTATTTTACTAAAATATTTAGTATTGTAATTTATAAATAACTATAAATCTGTATTTTAATATATAATAAATAAAGTAAGATTTAGTTAAAATCAATTACTAGCTTACCAACATGATTTCCGGCTTTAATTTTATCAAAAGCATCAATAATTTCTATAAATGGTCGGACAGAATCAACTGTAGGGACTAGTTGATGTTGGGACACAAAATCTATCATTTCTAAGAACTCATTATCGTTCCCCATTGTTGAACCTTGTAAGGTAATTTGATTCCAAAACATTCTATACATATCAATTTCAGAAGGTAGTCCATTAGTTGCACCATAAAAAATAATACGTCCTCCAGGTCGCATTATTTTAATAAAGGTATTAATGGCATCTCCTCCTGCACTATCGATAACAATATCAAAACCTCCTGATATTTTTTTTGCTTCTTTTGCCCAATTATTATTGGTATAATTAAACCCATTTATCGCTCCTTTCTCAATAGCTTTCTGTACTTTACTTTTACTGCCAGAAGTAACATAAACTTTAGCTCCTAAAGCTATTGCAAATTGAAAAGCAAACTGAGCCACTCCCCCTCCAAATCCTGAAATAAGTACAACACTTTTCGGAGATAATTGACCACGTTTAATAATGGCTCTGTAAGCTGTTAACCCTCCTAAAGGAAGTGCTGCTGATTGCACATCATTTAAATGTGCTGGCTGCTCCACAAGTCGGTTAACATCTACCACTATATATTCAGCAAAAGTACCATTAACAGGCATCCCTAAAACACTATATTCTGATGATTGAACGGTAGGGTTATCTCCCCAATTTATATTCGGGTTAATCACAACATCTTTACCTAGCCATTGATCATTTATTTTATCATTAACTTCTACAACTACCCCACACCCATCAGACCCCAGAGTAATGTTTGGATGAATATTAGGATATTTACCTTCCCGAATCCATAGATCCCTTCTATTTAATGCAGCAGCTTTTAATTTTACAAGCACCTGCCCGTTTTGCAACTTTGGTTGATCAATTTCTACAATGGATAGCTTACCAGATTCTATAAGTTGTAGTGCTTTCAATAGCTATATATTTTAACCTATTGATCTAAAAAGGAACTTCTTCATCGTTACCAGATTCTAACCCAGTGGGAGGGTTATCATCATTAAGCTTACTGCCTAATGTTATGGTTCCTGCCCCACTATCGAAGTTAGATACTCCAGAGGCATCTCCAAACCCTCCAGAAAAGTCCATAGCATCCAAATCAGTAAATTTTGTAAATTTACCAATGAATTTAAGTCCTACATTTTCTAATGAACCGTTACGGTGTTTCGCTATGATCACCTCTCCCATTCCAGTAGTTGGCATACCATTTTCATCTTCAGTAATTCCATAATATTCAGGTCGATACAAGAACATCACCATATCAGCATCTTGCTCAATAGAACCTGACTCTCTCAAATCAGACAACTGAGGACGTTTATCTCCTCCTCTTGTTTCAACTGCCCTGCTCAACTGTGATAGTGCGAGTACAGGCACTTCTAGTTCTTTTGCAATACCCTTCAATGCCCGTGAGATAGAAGCAATTTCCTGCTCACGATTACCAGCTCCTTTACTACTATCACCAGACATCAATTGTAAATAATCAATGATGATTAATTGAATATCATGTTGAGCTTTAAGTCTTCTACATTTTGCTCTTAATTCAAGAATAGTTAACGCAGGAGTATCATCAATAAAAATCGGTGCTTTTGTTAATTTAGTAGTTTTATGTACTAACTGCTCCCATTCATGCTCTTCTAGGTTACCTTTTTTAATTTTTTCACTCTCCAATTCAGCTTCAGCTGAAATCAACCTATTCACTAACTGCACCGATGACATTTCTAATGAGAAAATAGCGGTAGGTTTTTCAAAATCAACAGAAGCATTACGCATTGCTGATACTACAAATGCAGTTTTTCCCATACCCGGCCTAGCCGCAATAATCACTAAATCAGATTTCTGCCATCCAGAAGTTACCCTATCTAATGCCGTAAATCCAGTTGGCACACCTGTTAGACCGTCTTTGTGATTCTTACGCTCTTGAAGCTCTTTCATAGCTCTAGACATTAAATTACTCATATTGTCGTAATTCTTACGTACATGAGATTCCGACACTTCAAAAAGCGATGATTCAGTTTTGTCTAACAACTGAAAAACATCTGTGGTATCTTCATAAGCATCCTTTTGAACTTCAGAAGCAATTCGAATAAGCTCACGCTTAATTGACATTTGCGACACAATACGAGCATGAAATTCTATATTGGCAGAAGAATTAACTCCACGTGTAAGTTCGGTAATATAGTATGCTCCACCAACAAATTCTAACTTGGCATCTTTTCGCAACTGATTAGTTACCGTAAGCATGTCAATAGGCTCGGAGTTTTTAAAAAGTTCTTGAATGGCACTGTAAATTTCCTGATGCTGATCTTTATAAAAACTTTCAGGTTTTAATATGTCCACTACTGTAGTTAGGGCATCTTTTTCTAGCATTAATGCACCTAAAACTGCTTTTTCTAAATCAATAGCCTGAGGGGGTAATTTCCCTAAATCGTTTAATTCTCTACCTATTATATTTGATGTTTTTAATCCAATTCTAGATGGTATTTGCCCTTGATTCATTGTGGTTAAGTTCAGTTGGTTTGGTTAATTTTTATTGAGTAATTCAAAAATAAAAATAAAAATAGGTCTCTCCTATTTGGTGTGAATTAATCAACTTTTATACAAAAAAAACAGATAATAAAATCGAATTCTCACTTGAGATAATACAAACATAGATTTTGGATTTAAACCTCTGTTTTGTACACAAGTTTTATAGGTAACTAACACATTCTTGTGGGAAAAAAGTTTAGTTATCCACACATATTTTTAGTTATTCACCTAGTTTTAAACAAAAAAAATAGTTTTCCACAAAACATACTACCAAAAAAGCCTGCCACTAAATTTGTAACAGGCTCAGTTAAACGTTTACTTTTTATACCTTATTTTAACAATTCCATTTTAATCATGGCATCTTGTTTACCTTTAATATAAACTTCTGTCATAAATAATTTTTCTTCCACTTTAAATATTCTTAATGTTTTAAATTGGTGACCTTCAGTGCCATCTCCATATAAATTTGTTATATCTAATATTGGGTGTTTTTCGACTTCACCTGTAGCATTGTCTATCTTATAAGCCGTTAAATACCCTCCTTTACCATCTACATGCGCTTTTGGCACACCATAAACGCCTAACGATGCGTTATTAATATTATCCAAATACAATAAATAATGCGCATCATCCCCCCTAATATAACGGACACTCATTCCTCCTTTCCCTCTTTTTCCTTTCTGTGCCTTAGGTAATTTTTTCATCCACACCAGATTATTGTCTTTGTCTATTTTGGTAATAACAATATCATTATAATAATAAGTAATAGTGGACCCTCCATTAGCATTTCTTTTTTCAACTAAGTAACTCTGCTCTCCCAAAAATATCATATCACCATTTTTTTCGGTAATAAAATTTAGGAGTTGTAAATAACTTATTCCAGCCCGTTCCTTCTTTTCTTGTCTTTCATTTATTCTGTTGATACGTTTTGATTCGTTTTGATTCAATAATTCTAGAGGGAACTCAAAATAATTTGAGGATAATAATTTCCCAGATGTGTTCATTGTAAATCGATAAATTCCATCGGAATTGTATGCAACTGGTCCTTTTCTAGAAATTAACCCATTGGCATAATACCCAGAACATGATAATACACCCTTAGAGTCCTCAATCAACCAAACCTGTTTAAGAATGATATCTCTATCATTTTCAATTTTAGAAATCTTAATATCACTATTATTTATTGCCAGTAACTCCAGGCTCTTAGTCTCTCGAATATAAGCAAGCATATATGCAGTGCCATCGTTACTTACAGTGAAATCCATATTATCCATTTCTTTTTCCGTATATGGCATTTCCATTTCTCCTCCCCATTTCTTATTCATTCCCTGATCGAACACATAAAATCCTAGTACATCTTTATTAACAGCATCATTACGTTTAGCTGGTTTTCTTCTATATCTTACAATGAATTTAGATTGATCTACAGAATAAAAAATGTCAAATCTTATCCTTTGCATAAAAAAACCAGTTCCTTCTCCTATTCGTGATATTGGAACATCTCCTTTGGTTACAAACAATAACTTATAGTCTTCAAACTTGGCCTCTTTTAAGTTTATCTCTCTGCCATAAAACGAAAACGTTTTCTTTTCCTTATTGTACGCCTCGAAAAGATAAAGCACTTTATTACCTAATCTAATAATATTCTGAAGATTAGCATATTCTGGAAAATCCAAATATTCCTTACGATCAACCTCTTTCATAGAACCAATTTCCATCTTTTGAATAGTAACTCTCTTTCCTTGTGTTTTTATAGAAACTACATGACCACCTCCATCGGAAAAGTACTCTTTACTACTACCATCTACTACTTTATAAGGATCACTTACAGTAACCTTAAAATCTCGAGAGAGCTTTGGTTGCGCCAATAAAGCACTAGAAGCTAATAATATAAGGAATAGAATTGTTTTGTATTTTTTCATAATTATATTTTCTGAGAAATTAAATGAATTTTTATACATTAAATAATTAATTAAATACTAAATATACTTTTATAGCAAAACTACATTTAAATTTAATCTAATACTGTAGATAAGCAAAAACCATCGGTAATAGTATGCTCCACCAACAAATTCTAACTTGGCATCTTTTCGCAACTGATTAGTTACCGTAAGCATGTCAATAGGCTCGGAGTTTTTAAAAAGTTCTTGAATGGCACTGTAAATTTCCTGATGCTGA
>JAOUKH010000166.1 GCA_029882685.1 Cyclobacteriaceae bacterium | reverse complement strand
CTTCATCCCATAGATGAAAAAGCCAAGGGCACCTATTAGTTGTAGTACTTCAAAAATTCCAAATTCCATATGTTAGTTTAGGTTTAGTATTTAAAATCAAGGGGTAAAAATAAGATGTTAATTCAATTATAACCAGTTGTATTCTATTGTTAACATAAACATAACATTAATTGATGAGTGAAATATTATTCTCTAATAGGAATAAATATATTCATCACTGGTTAGCCAACAAAATTGCTATAAATACTTGATGATTACGATTAACAAAAACTTAACAATAGCATAACCTTCCATCTTATATTATCAACTATTATTCTCCTAGTTTTGAGGAAAATTAAAAATTAATAGAAGTGAAAAAAATTACATTAGTACTTAGTCTTTTTGTTGTGGGGATTGTTAGCTCAATTCAGGCACAGAACCTTTCTAACAATAAATTTGGTAAAGGTATCCAAGTGATGGCTAAAGATTCTTCATTTTATATGAAGGCCAGTATACGTTTTCAAACATTGTACAATGGAGAATTGAATCTCGTGACAGATGAGTGGAATGACAACGTTATGATTAGAAGGTCTCGTTTAAAATTTAACGGTTTTGTTTATAATCCTAAAGTAGAGTATAAAATAGAGTTAGCAATAAGTAATCGTGACAATGGTAAAGTTGCTGCTGAATCTAACTCTGCAGCTAGTATAGTGCTTGATGCAGTATTAAAATACAAATTTGCACCAAACTGGCAATTATGGTTTGGGCAAACAAAACTTCCTGGTAACAGAGAAAGGGTTATTTCCTCTCAAGCATTGCAGTTTGTAGATCGTAGTCAATTAAATTCAAAATATACTATTGATAGGGGTACAGGAGTTCAACTGAGAGGTAAGCAAAAAATAGGAAATTTTGTAGTGAAAGAGGCTGGATCTGTAAGTATGGGGGAAGGTAGAAATTTCACAAAGAGCAATATTGGGGGGTATGAATTTACAGGAAGAATTGAATTGTTGCCTTTTGGAGAATTCTCAAGTAAAGGTGATTATTTTGGATCTGATTTAAAAAGAGAAAAAAGTCCAAAATTGGCTATAGGAGTTACTTATGATCAAAATAATAGTACTACAAGAGAAAATGGTTTTAAAGGAGACTTTCTATCCGAAGCAAGAAATCAAAATACAGTTTTTGTAGATGCTATGTTTAAGTATAAAGGGTTTTCTACTATGTTTGAGTATGCAGATAAAAGAACTGATGAATCTGCTGTATTATTGGATGGAACCTCTTATCAAACAGGTACAGGAACAAATATTCAATTAGGTTATTTGTTTAAAAATAATTTTGAAGTAGCAGCTCGTTACACAGATATAAAACCTGAAAACAATAACTGGAGTGATGACTATTCAGAAATGACTTTAGGGTTTTCTAGATACATTGTAGGTCATAGCTTAAAAGTACAAAGTGATTTAACCTTTGTTGATCACGACATAGATAATGATATTTTTAGATTTAGATTACAGGCAGAGCTAGCTTTCTAGTAATTATAATTTACCTGATTTATGAATCGTTTTCTGCTAATACTTCTTAAATTAGCAGGAAACGATTTTTTATTTTGGAAAACAACCGACTTTTAAAGCTTTTAAAACTTGACAATCTCATAGATCATTTGTCAGGCTATATTGAAGATAAAATAGAGCTGGTGAAAATTGAGGCAAAAGAAGAAGTAGCTGTTTTTCTAACCAAAGCTATTATAATTATTGTGATGGTTTTATTTTTTGTATTTGCACTTTTTTTTAGCACAATAGTACTAGCAATGTACTTAAATAAAGTGCTTGAAGATTCAATAATTGGGTATGGAATAGTAAGCTTGATGTACTTATTACTCTTTATATTGGTTTTAATTTTTAAAAACTATTTTCCTATTCACCAATGGATTGAGAAAAGGGTAAACAAAAATTCAGATTAAAATATGAAAACGAAAGAGGATTTACTTGCATCGTCACAAAAGCATAAGCTATTAATTAAAAAAGAGCTTACAGCATTATCTGGTAAAACCACTGAGGTTGTAAAAAAATTAATGATTGCTGGAACAGTTATAAGTAGTGCTTATTTATTGTATAAGTTATTTTCTGATAGTGAAGAAGTTGTAGTTAATGAAAAAGAAAAGAGTACAAAAAAAACATCATCAGGGCTGGGTAGAATAGGAAAGGTGATTACACAACAAGCTTGGCTCTACATACTATCTGAAAGCAAACAACAAATACAGGAATACCTTAATAAATTAGATGACAATGGAAACGATTCTTAATACTATAATTCAGCGTCATAAGGCAGGTCAAAAATCCATTGCTGTTCTTATTGATCCAGATAAGGTTCAACATCCTGATGAACTTCGTGTTGTAATAAAAATTGCTAATGAAAATTATGTAGATTATTTTTTTGTTGGTGGCAGCCTGATTACAAATTCTTCTCTTCCTGATATCATTAATTTAATTAAGTCTCAAAGCTCAATTCCTGTGCTGTTATTCCCTGGCAGTAATATGCAAATTGATAATGATGCTGATGGTTTACTTTTATTATCCTTAATCTCAGGGCGTAATCCAGATTTATTAATAGGTCAACACGTAATTGCAGCACCAATTCTCAAAAATAGTGGATTGGAAATCATATCAACAGGTTATATGCTTATAGATGGAGGGTCTACTACCTCTGTTGTATATATGAGTAATACACTACCAATACCATCAGAAAAGTATAGTATTGCTACTAGCACAGCTATGGCAGGAGAAATGCTTGGAAACCAATTGATTTATATGGATGCAGGAAGTGGAGCTGCCAACTCTATAAATTCTAAAATGATAAATGCAGTCCGTGAGGCAGTAAACATTCCTTTAATTGTTGGAGGAGGAATTAACTCTTCTCTGAAAGCTATGAATGCTCTTCAATCGGGTGCAGATATAATTGTGATAGGGAATGCAGCAGAAAAAAACCCCAATCTTTTGATTGAGGTTTCTAATACTATATATGATTTTAATAAATCTTTAGACATTCATTAAAGTTTCACGTCTTCTCATTTTTCCTGCAGGAATTCCAAACATCATTTTAAATCTTCTACAGAAATAGGCAGTATCTTTATATCCCACTTCCGAACCAATACCACGAATACTTTTCTTTGTAGTTCGAAGTAAATCCAATGCCAATTCCATTCGTTGGTATTCAATATAATCTTGAGGATTAATTCCAGTTAACATTTTAAAATACTGACCTACATAATCCTCTGAAACATTAGCAACTGTGGCTAATACTTTATTTGATAAATCACCGCCTAAATTAGATTTAATGTACTCAAACATATCCAACAAGCGAGGATCTTTAAAATAAGTACTATTTGTAGCTAATTGCTCAACGAATAATTGTTTTTCTATAATGTATCTTATGGTTTCAACAACTAAATGTTCTGTTTTTAAAGAAATAACACGATTTCTACCTTCAACTCTTCCTTCTTCTTCCTCCAAAATTTCTTCAATAATTTGAAGGATTTTTTTACTGTCCATTACAAAAGGGGTAATGTCCAATGTTTTAAAGAAGTTAACAGTATCAAAGATATTAGCTTCAAAAGCAATGTAATCGAAATTATCCATTCCAACACCTCTTAATCCTCCTGCCCCACCTGGCTCAGTTTTAAAAAACTCACCTTCACGATTAGCTATTTCATCATTAGATAATTCTGTAGCTTCTCCATATCCATAGGTAATGGAAGTAGTAGTGCCTCCAGGAATAAAAAGAGATTGACCAGGTTTCACCAATTGATCATTATCACCAAAGCGAATTTCGCCTTTTTTAAGAACTAATATTGTGTTCTCCGAATCATAATAGTCTGCAATTTTGAGAGGCTGAATTAATTTGATATTGTTAGCTTTAATATACTTAATCCCCAACGACTCTATTACTTTGTTGTAGTCTTCTAATTGTCTTTTGTCCATAGCAGATGAAAATCTTATTATTTAGTATTTTATAAAACAAAATAAATAAAGTATTCTATCATTTCAAACAGAAATATTCATTTTTACAGCAATCTAACTTAATTTATTTCAATATCTCTCGAGATATTACAATTTTTTGAATTTCTGATGTTCCTTCGTAAATCTGAGTGATTTTAGCATCTCTCATTAATCGCTCTACATGAAATTCTTTTACATATCCATATCCTCCATGAATTTGGATTGCTTCAATGGTTGTGTCCATGGCAGTTTGCGAGGAAAAAAGTTTTGCCATTGCACTAGCCTTTACGTAATCCTTTCCTTGATCCTTTAATGTAGCTGCTTGTAAGCACAATAATCTGGCAGCATCAATACTTGTAGCCATATCAGATAATTTAAATTGTATAGCTTGATGTTGAGAAATTTCTTTTCCAAAAGCCCTTCTTTCTTTTGAATATTTCAATGCTAATTCGTAAGCACCAGATGCAATTCCTAATGCTTGTGATGCAATTCCAATTCTTCCTCCACTTAATACTTTCATAGCAAAAGAAAAACCAAAACCATCTTCACCAATCCTATTTTCTTTAGGTACTTTAACATCAGTAAACATTAAAGAGTGTGTGTCGCTTCCTCTAATGCCTAATTTATCTTCTTTTTTACCGACCACAAACCCGTCCATTCCTTTTTCTACAATAAAAGCATTTATCCCCTTGTGTCTTTTTTCAGGATGAGTTTGAGCTATTACAATATATATACCTGCACTATTTCCATTAGTGATCCAGTTTTTTGTGCCATTTAGTAAATAATGATCACCTTTGTCTTCTGCGGTTGTTCGCTGCATTGTAGCATCTGAACCTGCTTCAGGTTCAGATAAGCAGAAAGCACCAATAACTTCTCCAGAAGCTAGTTGGGTTAAATATTTTTGTTTTTGTTCTTCTGTACCAAAGTTTTCTATTCCCCAACATACTAATGAATTGTTAACAGACATGCATACAGCGCAAGAGGCATCTATCTTGGAGATTTCTTCCATCGCTAAAACATATGATACCGAATCCATACCACCCCCATTATATTTTGGGCTTACCATCATCCCCATAAAGCCAAGTTCGCCCATTTTTCTAATTTGCTCTGTAGGGAACTCTTGCTTATTATCTCTTTCAATTACACCAGGTAATAATTCTGTTTGTGCAAAATCTCTAGCTGCTTCCTTCACAGCTAGTTGCTCCTCCGTAAATTCGAAATTCATAATGTATAATTATATCAATAAAAGCTTTTAAAAATGCTTATCAAAGATATAATTTTTTACTAAAAATAGTATGCAAGCATAATAAATTTAATCTCTACCTCCTAGAAATAAACTTACGTAGTATAGTAATGTAACTAATGAACCCAAAGCAGCTACTACGTAGGTCATTGCTGCCCACTTCAGAGCATCTTTAGCCATGGAATGTTCTTCCATATTCACAATATTGCGCTGTTTTATCCATGCTAGAGCACGATTACTAGCATCAAACTCAACAGGAAGAGTTACAAAGGAAAATAATGTCATTACTGCATATGTACCAATTATTACTAATAGAACAGATTGCATTGGAAAGGTTTGAAACAAAAACATTCCGCCAAAAAGACTAGCCATAACTATGAAGTTAAGAATTTTAGCACTTACATTTTGTATTGGCACCATTGCCGAACGGAACTCAAGCATACTATAAGCAGTGGCATGTTGTACAGCATGTCCACATTCGTGAGATGCTACAGCAGCTGAAGCTGCGTTTCTGCCATGATATACAGCTTCACTCAAATTTACTGTTTTATTAGCTGGATTATAATGATCTGTCAATTGACCTTGCACGCAAGTAACATCTACATCATGAATGCCATTATCATTAAGCATTAATTTGGCAATTTCAGCACCACTTAAATTAGATTGTAGTGGAGTTTGAGAGTATTTTTTAAATTTTCTCTTGAGTTTACTGCTTACAGCAAAACTGATAATCATGAAAACAACTGCAATTACTAGTATCATATCTCGTTCCCTTTTATTTTATTAATAAGATTAGTGGTAGAAAATCCATCTACTAAATCGATGGTCTCTACAGTTCCGCCATTTTTTAGTACAACTTTTGCGCCAACGATATTTTCTGCCAAATAGTCACTCCCTTTAACAAGTATATTTGGAACTAAAAGTTCAATTAGCCGCAACGGAGTATCTTCTGAAAACAGTGTGACTCCATCCACAAATTCCAGAGCTGAAAGCATTCTTGCTCTTGCAAATTCGTTATTTATTGGTCTATTTTCTCCTTTTATTTCTTTTACCGAGCTATCGGCATTCAATCCAATTACTAATTTATCACCTTTGAATCTAGCTTTTTCTAAATAGTCGATATGTCCTAAATGTAAAATGTCAAAACAGCCGTTCGAAAACACTACTTTAAGACCTTCATTTTGCCAATACTTAACTTTATTTGCAAGTTCTTCTTGAGAAAATATTTTATCAGCTGTTTTTTTCATATATCCTGTGTTTAGCTCTATGCTGACTTATAAACAAAGAAGATGCACCAACAATTATTATCACAATCGTTTGCCAACCGTGGAAAATAACTGTAAAAGCCACAGCTTTATCTTGTGGAATTGCATACAAAAACACCAAACCAGCTGGTACCAGTACATGATAACTTCCTGTTCCACCTGGTAAAGGAATTGCCATAGCAACACCTCCAATTACGAATATAGTTAATGCAGCTAAAAAACTTAAATTTTCAGTATCGGGAAAAGCTAACATTACAATATAGCTCATAAGGTAATAGCAAACCCAAATAAGTATTGAGTAGACAATAAATAATCCGCGTTTTTCTAGCTTCAATATAGCCTTCCCACCTTCCTTAAAACCTCTAATCATACTGCGAACTTTTACTGCTACCCTCAAAAACATATCCCTCTTTTTCACAAGTAATCTCCTGACAAAAAACACAAAGATTATTATTGAAACTGTTATAATAGCAATAGTATTAAAACTAGGGATAAGACTACTAGAATCAAAGCTTAGATTAAGTGATTTGAAAAAAGATAATAGTGTGTCTAGCTCTATAAAAAAAGATAAAGTTATCAAACTAAGTAGAAAGAATACATCTACTATTCGTTCTACAATTACTGTACCGAATGAAATATTTATAGGGGTTTTATTCAGCCGGTACAAGTTATAGCTTCGTGATAATTCTCCACCACGTGGGATTAATAAGTTAACAAAGTAACCGATCATTACTGACATAAAACTCTCAGATAAACCTGTTTTATAATTTAATGGTGACAAAAGTAAACGCCAACGCTCAGCTCTAATTAAGTGACTTATAATAGCTACAAAGGCAGACAAGAACATGAGAGGTTTATTTGCTATTTTCCAAACTCCAACAATGAATCCTAATTTAGTTTCTCCCTCTTTTACCTCTATACTATTAAGAGAGTACAAAAGCAATGCAACAGTAGCTATAAGTATTACTAAATACTTAGCAATGGATTTGAGATTTATTTTCATTAGTTATTAAGGTAGCTTTTTATTTTCTATAGAAAAGGTAATATGCGTGATTTTGTGTTTAATCAATACCCTACAATTTTCTATATATTTAATACATGTAAATTCAACATAAAAGAATATTATCAATCAATCTAATTCCTTCTACATATCCTGCGATACAAATGGCTATATTTTCAGGGTTATTAAATGTATTAATTTTTTCAAATGTGTCTTGATGAACTATTTCAAAGTATTCTAATTTCACTACGTCAGAATTAAATTTTGATTTTATCTCTTTAGTAATATCATCAACAGTTTCGCCTTTCAATAATTTCTGCTTAGCAAGTACTAGTGAATCGTAAAAAACAAGTGCTTCTTCTTTTCCATTTTTTGATAAACGAGCATTTCTGGAAGAAAGAGCTAAACCGTCTTTACTCCTAACAGTTGGAATGCACCTCAATTGAATATTAAAATTTAA